>JAJYBT010000701.1 GCA_021778875.1 Acidobacteriota bacterium
ACGCGACCGGCAAGCATATCCTTGATCCGCAACCACTGCGCTTCACTCAACTCATATCGACTCATCACCACTCAAGGGCAACAAATCAATGCAAATTTGCAAAGTCTATATGTGGATACGCCCTAGACCAAACGGGGATCGATCCGCGTTTGCGGACCTCTTTACCGATGATCCCAACGTCCTTCCGAATGAGCTCTTAGAAGCCGTGAAATTGGTTAGTTCTCGCTGAGAATCGGACGCGGGAAGGGTTCAATCAGGAGATTCACAGGAATACACCCTCAATGAGCACCCAATCGCCAGCACACCCAGCCACCACGCCAAGCCTCCACAAACGTCCGGCCCCCGTGCCCAACCAACCGCCCAGCCCAGCCCACCTTCGCGCTCAATGAAAATTTTTGTTCACCCCGCCAATGGCCGCGGCGGTTCAGGTTGACCGTCTGCCCTGCGCCCCTCAGAATGGGTATAACGCTTCCCGACCCCAGGGCACGCTCCCTGGAATCCTGAACCTGAGGTGTCCATGCCTGCTTATCTGCTGCTGGCCGTTGCCCTTTTGAGCCGTCTCATGCCCCATCCTGACTGGTTCAATTTCACCGCCGTAGGCGGAGCCCTGCTCTACTTTGGCGCGCGGCGCTCCTGGCGCGAGATGCTGGCCCCGCTGGCCGCCTTCATGGCCGCCGACTACGTCCTCACCGTCTTCACCTACCACTACGCCTTCCGCTGGCAGGCCTACGTCACCACCTGGGCCTGGTATCTGGCCGTGATGGCGCTCGGCCACATCCTGCTCCACGCGCGCACCAGCTTCGTCCGCGTCGCCGCGGGCGTCGTGCTCGGGCCTACCTCGTTTTTCGTTGTTTCGAACTACGCCGTCTGGGCCGCCGGTGGCATGTATCCGCGCTCCATGGCGGGCCTGGCAGCCTGCTACGCCGCGGCTATTCCGTTCTATCGCAATGACGTGCTCTCCACGGCCATCGTCGCCGGCCTCGCCTTTGGCGTCCCCGTCCTCGTCCGCCGCTTCAGCGGAGTCCACGCGCAGGCCGCTCTGGCCAGCAAGTAACCTGTCCAGTTCGCAGGGGCCGGAGCAATTCCGGCCCGCCTGAACACGCCCCTTAGTTCGCCGCCGCCTCGCCCGTCCGCCGCCGCAGCCACCAGCCCAGCAATCCCAGCGCAGCCAGCCCGGCCACCAGCACCACTGCGGCCACCGCATGATGCTCCACCAGAGCCACCGCGCCCGGTCCCAGCTTCAGCACCAGCCACGCCAGCAGCAGCCACCGCACCAGCCGCCCGCAAAACACCGCCAGCATAAAGGGCGCCACCCGCATCTCAAACACGCCAGCGGCAAACACAAACGCCTTCCACGGCGTCGGCGGCGGCAACATCGAGGGGATCATCACGGCCAGGAACTCCTGCCGTTCAAAGCGGTCGCGCATCTTCTCAAAGCGCTCGCGGTTCACATGCTTCAGCAGGAACAGCTCGCCGCCCGCCCGGCCAATCCCGTAGGGCACAAGCCCGCCAATCGCCGAACCCGTCGCCGCCATCAGGCAATAGAGCCAGAAGTGGCTCTTGTCTCCCCAGATATATACGGCCAGAATCGCGTCCATGGGCACGGGAATGGAAGAGGCGTCCAGCAGCGCCACCGCACCCGCGCCCCAGAAGCCCAATTTAATGATGGCCGGGAGCAGAACCAGCTTCCACTTGGCCATAAGTTGTGCAAACAGCTTCAAACAGGTCCCTTTCCGGCTCGAAATCCGTCTATTCCAAAAGAATCATTGTACGGTCACGGCATTCCCCGCGTACCGGTTGCCGCTTGCGGCGAAGATGAGAGAATAGAAGGAAAGGACTCGAAACGGAGCTGGCTGGCACGCCCCTGCAGCTCCCGCCGGAAGAATGCCCACCAGCGAAACGCAAGCCACAGAGAACGAGCCCAACGAGCCGAGAGCAACCGGTGAGCACACGGCCAGCTTTGCCGTGGCCGCTGCTGCTCCTGAGGAAGAGCCGCGCCCGCCCGAGCCAGCGACCGGCGGCTCGCGTTCGCGCTGGGTGGACTACGACACCCACGAGCTGCTGACGATGATCAGCGAGCTCGAAGATGAGCGCCGCTGGGCGCGCCTGCGCGAAGGCATCTGGCTCGCCATCCTCATCCATGTGCTCGTGCTCTCCGTCGTCACATGGATTCCGAAATATGTCTTCAAGGTGCCGCCGGTCATCGATCCATTCGACGCCATCAAGCAGCGCAAGGATCTGACCTACCTTGACTTGCCGCCCGATGCTCTGCGCCAGTTGCAGCCCAAGGTCAAGGTCAAGCCCGTGCCGGAAAAGGCGCCGCAAATCGACAAGAAGACGCTGGAGGCGATGAACAAGCCCACGCCTCCGCCCGTGGCTCAGCCCACGCCTCCGCCGGTGGCCGAGCCCACGCAACCCGTGCCTCCGCCACCCGTGCAACCCAGGCCGCAGTCGCAGTTGGACGCGCCACGCCCGGAGGCCGTTCCTGCCCGGCCCAACTTCGCCATGGGCTCGCAGAATCCCGCAGACCAGTTGCGCCAGGCCATGCGCGGCGCGGCACGCGACCCCGGATATGGCGCAAACAATCTGCCTTCGGGTGGCGAGCTCTCCATGCACCCCGGCGCGGGCACGGGCGGCGTTGAGGTCCTGTCGGACACGCAAGGCGTCGACTTCAGTTCATGGCTCCAGCGCTGGCATTGGGAGACGGAGCATACGTGGGACCCGCTGATTCCTGACGAGGTGAATCCGCCCATCCTCAAGTCCGGCGTCGTCGTCATTCGCTTCAAGGTGCTGCCCAATGGCCGCCTCATGGACGGCAGCATGATCCTCGAAGGCCGCTCCGGCGACACCGGCCTCGACCGCGCCGCGTGGGGCGCTTTGACCGGGTCAAATTATCCGCCCATGCCTCGTGCCTTTCATGGTCCGTATCTTGAACTGCGCGCAGTCTTTCTCTACAACATGCCGCATCGATAGTAA
>JAJYBT010000702.1 GCA_021778875.1 Acidobacteriota bacterium
CAACCTGCTCACGGGCGAAACCGGCGCGGGCAAGTCCATTCTTGTGGACGCTCTGGCGCTGCTGATGGGCGGCAAGGCCTCGGCTGACGTCGTGCGCCACGGCGCAGACAAAGCCGTTGTCGCCTGCGTTTTTGAGGCCACGTCCGGCGCGGAATCCATCCTTGAAGAAAACGGCATCGACGCCGAAGGCCACGACATTATTCTGCGTCGCGAAATCCTCGCCACCGGCAAGGGCCGCGTCTTCGTCAACAACCAGCCCGCCACCGTGGCCGTTCTGCGCCAGCTCGCGCCGGAGCTGGCCCTTGTCCACGCACAGTCTGAGACGCTCTCCAGCTTTGACCAGGCCCAGCAGCGCATCCTGCTCGACCGCTTCGGCAGTCTCTCCGCGGATGCCGTGGCCGAGGCCCACGCGCACTGGCGCGATGCCGCCGCCAGGCTCAACGACCTGCTGCAGGGCGAGCAGGACCGCCTGCGCATGGTTGATCTGTGGAGCTACCAGCAGAAGGAGATCGACGCCGCGCATCTTGAGCCCGCTGAAGACGAATTGCTCGAAACCGAGAAGCGCGTGCTCGCGAATGCGGAAAAGCTCTACGCTGCCGCCATGAGCGCCTTCGATCAGCTCTACGAGGGCGGCGCTTCGGCTGAGGCTGCCATCCGCGCTGCCCAGCGCAATGTGGACGAGCTGGCCCGCTACGACAGCCGCTTCAACGACGCCGTGCAGCAGCTTGCCTCTGCCCGCGCAACCGTGGGGGACGTGAGCGCCACGGTGCGCGACTACGCCGAGGGCATCAACGCTTCGCCCGAGCGGCTGGCTGAAATTGAAGACCGCCTCGCGCTGCTTGACCGCCTCAAGCGCAAATACGGACCCACTGTTGCCGAGGTCATCGCTTTTGGCGAAGAAGTCACGCGCAAGCTCGCTGAGGTTGAAGATCGCGACGAAATTCTGAAGACGATCCGCAAGTCACTCGAAGAGGCTGCCAGCGCGTTTCGCGCCGCTGCCGGCGCTCTCAGCGCACAGCGCAAGGCCGCCGCGGCCAGGCTCGCCAAGCTTGCGGAAGCGCAAATCAATTCCCTCGCCATGAAAGTGCGCTTCGAGGTGGCCGTCACCGCCTCTGAGAGCGAGTCCGCGTGGTCCGCCTCCGGATGGGACCAGGTCGAGTACCATATCGCGACCAACGCCGGCGAGCCGCTCAAGCCGCTGCATGAGATCGCCTCCGGCGGCGAAATGAGCCGCGTCATGCTGGCGCTCAAGGTTGCCGTGGAAGAGACCTCGTCCAGGACGAGGAAGAATCAGCCCACTCCGCGCACGCTCGTCTTCGACGAAATCGACATCGGTATCGGCGGTCGCGCGGCCGAGGCCGTTGGCCACAAGCTCAAGGCCCTCAGCCGCGGCCAGCAGGTCCTGTGCGTCACCCACCTGCCGCAGATTGCCGCTTTCGCCAGCCAGCACCTTGTGGTGGAAAAGCGCGAAGACCACGGCCGCACCAAGACGCAGATTCGAGTCCTTGACGACCGCGCCCGCACGCACGAAGTGGCCCGCATGTTGAGCGGGGCCAAAGTGACTGACACCAGCCTGCAGCACGCCGCGCAGATGATTGCCGCCAGCCGTTAGCCCCGGCTGCACCCTTGCGCTTTCTTCGCGGGGGCATGCAAATGACCCACGGGCAATTCGAGCCCGTGGGTCTGGGAATCTCTTCCAGCTTCTGGTCCTGCTCGCTTTATCTTCCCCTATTTATCGTGCCCATGGCCGTGCCCGTTACCCTGTCCATTGCCATGTCCATTGCCGTGTCCATTGCCGTGTCCGTGGTCTTTGTACTGGCCGTAGTGGTTCCCGTTGTCGTGCCAGTGCTCTTCGCGCATTTCCGTGCGCCGGAAGTGCTTCTCCCAGCCGCGGTGCCTGCCCCAGTCGGCTCTCTCGCCTCTTCCTGGCAGATAGCCCCTGTAACCGAACCGCGGATCGAAGTCGCGATCTATGTCCCCGCGGAAGCCCTCCGGCCCGTGAAACCACGGCCCCGCGCCGAGGAACACTCCACCCACAAACCATTGCGGGCTGTAATAGCCAACGGGTGCGCAGGAATACGGCGCGTAATCGAAGTACCCGTAGGGGCAAGCCGGTGCCGCCCCAATACCGATATTGATGTTAACCTGAGCTGTTGCCTTCGGTGTTGCTCCAGCACAGCAAAGACCGGCAAGAACCGCCACGACCAGAAACCGGAATCCCTTCATTAACTTCCTCCTTGCAGAAAGGTTCACTCCGTTAGTCTACCTAAGCTTGGTCTTGCCGGACTCTGCAATGCACGCTGCAAACCAAACGAAAGTCACACTTCTGCCGAATCGGAGATGCTGAGAAGCACATGAACCTAACCCAACCCGAAGGCTTAGCCATACAACGTTTTCCGGACTATACTCATCTGCGTCACCAGCACGAACGATTCTTTCTTCCCGCCCGCCAACTCAAGGAGAAGCTCTGATGCAACTGTGCCTGGCCAGGTCCGTTTGTTGGCTTGGGATTCTGTGCTCGTTCTGTGCGATGACGGTCCAGCTACCTGCGCAGACAGCCGCAGGGAGCGAACAGCAGGCCCCCGCTCAACAGCAGGCTCCGGCAAGCAAGCCCGGTTCACCGCCAGAGCTGCCCAATGCGCCCGCCCCATCGTCGCAGGCGCCTTCGCTCAGCGATCTGGGCTTCTCGCAGCAGCAGACACAAGCCGACCCGCAACTGCAGGCGATGCTCGAAAAGCGCACGCACATGTTGAAGGTTCATCAGCGGCTTGGACTTATCACGGCGATTCCCATGGTTGCCGCAGTGGTCACCGGTCCCATGGCCAAGGCCAAAGGCAAAAACGGCGAGCCCATCAAGGAGCCGACGCAGGCGAATCTCGACTTTCATGCCGCGCTGGGCGGAGTGACCTCGGTGCTCTACTTCACCACGGCCTACTACGCTATCCGCGCGCCCCGCGTACCCGGAACCCACAAG
>JAJYBT010000703.1 GCA_021778875.1 Acidobacteriota bacterium
GTGCCACGTATGGCACATGGCAGCGCCGTGCACGTGCCGGCGGCCTCCCGCCCGGCTAGCATTACATTGGGCGAAGAGCGCGTATCCAGTTTCGCACTCCCTTCGCTTGGAACTTTTCTCCGCAGGTGGGGTCTAAACACGCAGGGGATTCTCGTTTGTGAGAAGGAGATTTGCATGAATCGGCAATGGTTGACCTTTGCATTTCTGGCAGCGTCCACGGCCACGCTCATGGCGCAGCAGGCCAGCCAGTCCGGCCCATACCAGGGAGTGTCGCGGCCCCCTGCCAATGACACGATCGAAACCTCGGTGGATACGCCGCCCAAGCCTCCGGCGGGGCATCCCATGGCCACGCAGGCAGCGCCCGCTCCGCAGAAGGCAGCGCCTGTGCGGCAGTCCGCGCCCGTGGTTCAGGCTGAGGCGCCATCCGGCTACCGCGACGGCACGGACGGCGGCATTGTTGAGGTGGCGCAGCCCGCGCCAGCCTCCACGCCGGACGCAGCCCAGCCCGTGCTGGAGCATCGCGCCGCAGCGCCTGACCCGGACAGCGATATCGTGCATCCCGCGCCGCTTCCTCCCGGGGAACTCGCCGAGGGCACAAACATCCGCGTGCGTCTGCTGAACGATCTCTCCAGCACGCTCTCCGAGCAGGGCGAGGTCTTCCACAGCCGCGTGGCTTCGGATGTGCTCGCGGGCAACGATGTCGTGATTCCCGCTGGCTCTGAGATTGACGGCAAGGTGGTGGATGTCTCTTCGGGCCACTTCGCCGGGCATGGCTCTCTCATGCTGCGGCCGGAGACGGTGATCCTGCCCAACGGCCGCAGCTTCCGGCTGCACGCCAGCGTGACGGACACGCCGATGTCCAACACGCACGTCGAGTCCGAGGGCGTCATCGCTCCCGACGCGCGCATCAAGCGCGGCAGCATCGAGTATGGCGGCGCGATGGGCGCGGGTGCGGTTGCCGGCGCGTATCTGGGCGGTCCTGCCGGAGCACTGGCGGGCGGCCTGATAGGCGCGGGCCTGGTCACCACGCACCTGCTGGTGAGCCATGCACAGGCGCATCTGGCCACCGGCGATGTGCTCATCCTGACCCTGACGCAGAACATGCGCCTCGATGACCCCGCCGCTGCCGGCAACAACCCCGGCGGCAAGTAACTCCTGTTACACTCCCTCTGGCGTTTTTTGAATGGGGAGTGATGCATGGCTGATATTTCCGTAGTTGGCGTAGTGGGTGCCGGAACCATGGGTTCCGGCATCGCCCATGTGTTTGCGCGCAGTGGGCTGCGCGTGCTGCTGTGCGATGTGGAGCAGCGCTTTCTGGACCGCGCACTGGCGCAGATCCGCACCAACCTGGGCCGTGAGGCCGCCAAAGGCAAGCTGCCCGAGGCGGAGATTGAACTGGCGCTGGCGCGCATTACCCCCACCGTGGACCGCGAGGCGCTGGCTGAGGCGGAGTTCGCGGTGGAGGCCGCTCCTGAGCGGTTTGAGTTGAAGACCGAGATCTTTCGCTCGCTGGACCGTATTCTTCCGCGCGACGCCATCCTTGCCTCCAACACATCCTCCATCTCCATCACCAGGCTGGCCGCGCAGACGCAGCGGCCCGCGCAGGTCATCGGCATGCACTTCTTCAATCCCGTGCCGGTGATGGCGCTGGTGGAGGTGGTGCGCGGGCTGGCCACCAGCGACGCCACCTTTGCCGCCACGCATGCGCTGGCCGCGCCCCTGGGCAAGACGCCCGTGGAGGTGCATGACGCTCCGGGCTTCGTCTCAAACCGCGTGCTGATGCCGCTCATCAATGAGGCGGCCTTTGCCGTGATGGAGGGAGTGGCCGCGCCGGAGGCTGTCGATCAGGTCTTCAAGCTGGGCATGGCGCATCCCATGGGCCCGCTCACGCTGGCGGACTTCATCGGGCTGGATGTGTGCATGGATATCCTGCGCGTGCTGCAGGAGGGCTACGGCGATCCCAAGTATCGCCCCTGCCCGCTGCTGGTGCGCATGGTGGATGCCGGCTGGCTGGGCCGCAAGTCCGGCCGCGGCTTCTACACCTATCCGCAGTAGCGGCGGAGCGCGCTCTTTCGATTCGCCGCCGCCCCGGGGAACCGGGGCCGGCGCATCTGCGTACTGGTTTGCAAGCGCGGTGGAGCGCGAAACGGCCATGCAAACCTTCACAGACACGCTCGGTCAGGTATTTCGCGCCATCGCCGCAAACAAGCTGCGCAGTTTTCTTACCATGTTCGGGATTGCCTGGGGGGTAGGCTCGCTGCTGGTGCTGGTGGGGCTCGGCGAGGGCTTCCGCAGCGGCCAGCACCGGCAGCTGGCCACCCTGGGCAATGATCTGGTGATGATGTTCAACGGCACCATTCCCGCCGTGGCCAACCAGCACACCGGCATGCGTCCGTATCAGCTCACCATGGGCGATGCCAACGCCATGCGCCAGTTGCGCGAGCTGCGCGCGGTCACGGTCGAGCTCGGCCGGTCAGACCTGTATGAAGTCAGCCAGTGGGCCAATACGTCGAGCCACGTCACTGGCGTGGAGCCCAACTACACCGCCGTGCGCTTTATCCCCATGGCCTCCGGCCGCTTTATTGACGATGCGGACGTTGCCAACGAGCGGCGGGTTGCCGTGCTTGGCTTCAAAGCCTCAACGCTCTTGTTCAACGGCCGGCCCATGCTGGGCGAAACCATCACCATCAACGGCACGGCTTTCACCGTGGTCGGCTCCGTGGGCAAAATCAGCCGCGGCAACAACGACTATGACGACCAGAAGGTCTACGTTCCCGTCACGACCATGCAGCGCCTGTTCCCGCTCAAGGGCGACAACATCGCTCAGGACGCGCTGACCTCCATCCAGTATCAGCCCGCCACCAAGGGCGAGATCGACGCCGCCCTGGCGGCGGTGCATCGCGTCATCGCCAGCCGCCACGGCTTTGACCCCGCCATGAAAGATGCCTTCAACGAGTGGGACACCATCCAG
>JAJYBT010000704.1 GCA_021778875.1 Acidobacteriota bacterium
GATAAGCGCGTCGGCGTTGATGTAGTCGAACCCGTAACCGGCCGGCACTTCAGGCGATTTGTGCTCATAGATCGCCGTCAGGTTCGAGTCCTCGCCGTAGAAGTACACAAGGTCCGCGCCAAAGTGTCCCTGCTGCAGCATGTAGCTGGAGCGGCCCAGGTAATTGACCCATGGCCCCGCCTCTTCCGCCCAGGTTTCGTTGCGGTTGAACCACTGGCCGAACGGCCCAAGCGTCAGTCCCGGAGCCTTGCCCACCAGCGGCTGGTGCGCCGACTCGTGAATCACGAAGCGGTTGATGCCGTTCAGCAGTTCCTGATCGGCGGTCGGCTTCAGCGTCGCCGGCGACCACGCCCACGGCGCGGCAGCCGCAGTAAGCGATTCCGCGGCGGCGAGATTCTGCCCGTAAATGTGAGCCACCGACGCCGACTCGCGATCGTCCGCGTTGTAGCCGTATTGAATATTGTTCACACCCGGCGTCTGCGTCCACATCGCGCTCATGGGCACTTCGTTGAACTTCTTCACCTCCATGCCATCGGCGACAAAGGCGCGCCCGGACTCGTGCGATTCCCCGTAGTGGCCCATGTTCCACTCATGCAGCGTCTCTTCCAGTTGGCCGTAATGCTCATCCGCAATCAGGTCGCCAATCGTCTTGCGGAAGTCCCAGAGGAACTTGTCGCTGGCTGCGCCGCTCTCCACCACCTGCCCCGCAAGCACCGGCATCCACGGCAGCGGATCGTAACCCCGCCGCTTCTTGAACTGGGCAATCATGTTGTCGGTCCAGTTCTGCGAACCCGCCTCCCAGCTATCGTTGATCACGTACCGGATACCGCGCTTGCCCATCATTTCAGGCCCAACCGTCTTCCGGTAGCTGTCCAGATACGTCTCCATGTACTGCTTCACGTAGCGCCTGTCGAGCTTGTCCACCTCAAGACCCGTGGCTTCTGCCGTCGCCGGGTGGTTTGTAATGCCCAGCAGCGAATAGCCAAATCGCAGCACAACCCAGTCGCCCGCCGGTGGCGTCCAGTCCAGCGTGCCATCCGCGCGCATCTTTGACGTCAGGTCGATCACGCCGGCCTTGTCGATCGCATCGGCGGCTTCAACCGGAGCCGTGGCGAAACCATACAGGTCCGGCACGGGAACGAACGCGGCCTTCTCCTCAAAGCGATTCACGCGCGCGCCGGGGTGCAGAACCAGCTCGGCAATCTCATACGAGTCCGGCCGCTTGCCGAACCGAATACCGAACGACGAAGGGTCAAGGCCCGCAGCCCACGCCGGCGGAGCCGGTGGCGGAGTCCGCTTGAAAACCACGCGAAAATATTTCGCCGTCACTGCCGGAAACGAGATCGTGTCCTCTGCCGCTTCGCGCCCGTTCAGTTCGGAAACCACGCGGAAGCTCTGCCCGTCGTCGCTTGCCTCCAGCGTTTTCTCCGGCGCGGCAATGCCATAGATCATGGCCGCAATCCGGTTCGGGTCCTTGGTCGCAATCGTCAGAGACCGGATCGCCGTCGGCTGGTCATACTCGAATTGAATCCACGCATCGTGCCCCGGCTCGGGTATGGCAATCCCGGTCGGCTTCTCCAGGTCGCCATCGCTCAGCATGGCCACGTCCGGCGTGCCGCCGCTGGCCGTCACCTTCGGGTGCAGCGACGCCGCAGGCACATCGCTCGCCGGCCTGCGATACGCAATCACCACTGAATCGGCGTAGTACTGAGGAATCTGCTTCGGTCCTTCACGTCCGCCGAGCGAGTCGCGAATGCCCACGTTCTGAAACGCTCCCGTGCTCGTCGGCGGATGCGCCAGCGTGCCTGTGAAGGGCTTGCCGCCCTCAACTTCAGTCTCGCTCCACACATACTTCTTCATGCCATGCGACGGCGGCACCCACGGCCCGCCGGACTCGCTCCAGCCCGGTGAACCCGCAATGGCCTCTTCCATGCCCAACTGATCTGCCAGCGTCGTCGCATACTTGAACGCGTCCTTCCACTCCGGCGTCATGTACGCCAGCCGCTGCTTAACCACCTGCGGCGTCTGCAGCGCGGCGTCAAAGTTCTGGAACCCCGCAATGCCCACACGGTGCATCCACTCCAGGTCCAGCTTGATGCCTTCCTGCGTGATGTTGCCGTTCATCCAGTGCCACCACACCCGCGGTCGCGCACTTGCCGGCGGATTCTCGAATCCGCTCTTCAGCGAATCGGGCTTGTTCTGCGCCGGGGCAACGCCCAGGCACGCGATGAGCGCCGCGCTCGCCGCGATCAGCTTCATTGCAGGGTGCTTCATGGTTTCTCCTTTTATGGGCAATCAATTTGCGGCTGGTTGAACGTGCCGCACTCCAGACCCCAGCCTGCACTTACGGCAGCGGTCCGGAGAGATGTGTTCGAGCGCTAAAAACCTTACCACGCGCAATGCAATGTTCGGAAGTAAAAATATTCATCATTTGAATTCACGGCTAAGATGAACGCATGCGGCCCCGGCCGCAGTCGCGCCACGCGCCACCCGCGCGCCTTTCCAAGTCGTGCCCCGCTCTGCTACCAAGGAACGGACCAATTTGGATTCAAACAAAGCCGCGCCGCGCATCTGCCGCGCCCAATTTCAGGAGGTTCCGCCCTCATGCCGCCATCTCCGTCAGCTGCCCGCCGACACGTCTCCACACGCCTTCGTCTCCTCTTGTGGATTCTTCCCGCCATCGCACTGCTTCCCTGCCCATCCCTCCAGGCCCAGGCAGGCGCAGACATCACAGCGCTGCATCGCAGCTTCGCCAATCCCCCGGATTCAAGCCGCATCATGATGCGCTGGTGGTGGTTCGGACCCGCCGCCACCAAACCCGAAATCACCCGCGAGCTGGAGCAGATGAAGGCCGGCGGCATCGGCGGCGTTGAAGTCGCCAACCTCTACGCCCTCGCGCTCGACGATCCCTCCACAGGCTTTCGCAACACGCCCTTTCTCTCCGATGAGCACATCGACACTCTGCGC
>JAJYBT010000705.1 GCA_021778875.1 Acidobacteriota bacterium
CACCACAACGAGCGCCACCCCCCCAAACAGCAGCAGAGGATTGCCCGCAGGGCTGACGAGATAACTGGAGACTGCGCCAATGACCAGCGCCAGCCCGATGCCCACCGGGAAGGCAACGGCGAGGCCGGCCACGTCGATCGCGGCCACCAGCAGCAAATTGGCGACATTGAATATGACACCACCGCAGACAGCCCAGAGGATGGTTGCCGGCGGCGCATGCAAAACGGCGGCAGCAAAGGTGGGCTCTGCATGACCCATCGTGCCGGTGGTCAGTCCCCAGAACAGCGCGCCCGCAAATAGGCCGAAAGCGTAGTCCCAATAGAAGTGCTGAAAGCGATAGCGAGGGCAGAGCTTGAGCGTGTTGGCCCACGAACCCCAGCAGACCATGCTGAGAAGCATAAGAAACAGCGCGGCCTGGTACGTCTCAGGAAGAAACATCCCGGTTGCCCTCATCTGCGCGTTCCTTGCGCTGCAACTGCGGTACGATAGCTTCTCAACCCCATTGGACGCAAATGAGAAGCATATAGCCCCTGGCGGCCCCCCCGGCCCGCTGCAAGAGCTGAAGCGCTACTGCTTTGTGGCCTTCACGGCCTCGGTCAATGCGGGCACCACATCGAACAAGTCACCGACGATGCCATAGTCGGCCACCTCGAAGATGGGAGCGTCGGGATCCTTGTTAATGGCCACCACGCACTGCGAGCCTTTCATGCCGACAAGGTGCTGGATGGCGCCGGAGATTCCGACTGCCACATAGAGTTTTGGGGAGACGGTCTGTCCGGAACTGCCGACCTGGCGCTCCATGGGCAGCCAGCCGTTGTCGCAGATGGGCCGGGAGGCGGCGATTTCCGCGCCAAGCGCCGTGGCAAGTTCCTGGACGAGCGGGAGGTTTTCCGCGTCCTTGATGCCCCGGCCGACGCTGACGATGAGCGACGCTGAGCCGAGGTCAACGGTTTGTGCTGAGTCTCGGAACGGCTCACCTGGTTTGGTGCGGATCTGGGCGGCGTCTATGACCGGCGTGAAGATTGAGACTTCGGATGTACCAGTCCCGGCTGCCTCCGCGCGGAACGCTCCCGATTGCACTGAGATGAAGCAGGATCCACCGCCGGTGTGGCGATAGGCTCCGCTCAGCCGCCCTTGCAGCAATTGGCGGGTGAAGACGGGCCCTTCGCCGATGCCGGTCACGTCGCCGATGAGCACCTGGCCGAGCCGCGCAGCCAACGCGGGGGCGTAGTCGCGCACCTGGTAGGTGTGCGGAAACACAACATAGTCCGGGGCCTCGGCCTTGAAAAGCTGCTCCAACGCGAGGGTGAAGCCGTCGGCGGTATAGGCGGCCAGCAGCGGATGCTCCGCACGCACCACCTTGCCGCCTGCCCTTGCGGCAGCTTCAGCGGCCAGTGGCTCGGTTTGCGAACCGACGAGGACGGCGCAGGCGGCCAGATTCAACTGTGCGGCCAGCCGTTGCCCCGCCGCCAGCGCTTCCCAACTGATGCGGCCGATGCGGCCTTCACGATGCTCCAATACAACCCAGACGCCGCTCATAGGACGCGCACCTCGAATTTGAGTTTCTCCACCAATGCCGCCGCTGCTTCTTTGGCCGTTCCGGGCAGAATCTGCGTGGATTTTTGCTTCTTTGGCTGGGTGAGGCGCTCCAAAACCACGACCGCCGAGGACTGAACGCCCAGATCCGCCGGTGTTACGCGGCGCACCTCCTTGGTCTTGGCGCGTTTGATGCCCATCAGGGTGGCGTAGCGCAGCTTGCTTCCGCCGGACTGGATGGTCAGGACAGCCGGGGTGGGCAGCTCAATATTTTGAAACCAGCCCTCCTCCAATTCGCGCTTTACGTGGAGTCCGGTACTGGTTTTCTCCACATGCAGGAGGAGGGAAGCATGCGGAACCTCCAGCAATGCAGCGAGAATTACGCCAGTCTGTCCGTAGCCCAGATCGTCGGATTGGAGGCCGGTGAGGACCAGGTCGGGACTTTCGGGCTTGATCGCCTCTGCCAGCAGCCGGGCGACGGACAGCGCGTCGCGCTGGCCCAGATCGTCGCAGTCGATATGAATGGCCCGGTCGGCTCCCTTGGCGAGCGCCTCCCGGATAGTGGAACCGACGCGCTCCGGTCCGGCGCTCATCACTACGACCTCGCCGCCGTTCTTCTCCTTGAGTTGAAGAGCTTCCTCCAGCGCGTAGGCGTCGGACTCGTTCATGGCCCACTGGAGGCCGGCTTCTTCAATCCACTTGCCAGCGGCGTTTATGCGCACCTGCGCATCCCGCTCGGGCACCTGTTTGATTGCGACAATGATTTTCATAAGGTATGACTCCCGATTATCTTAACTGGCGCTCGCGGAATCAGCAGGCGGCAGGCTGCGCGCGGTCAACTGGGCGATATCCAGGAGCTGAGGCGCGCCTGCGCCCTCACCGGCCAGCGCATCGCGAAACATGCTGTTGCAGAAGGGGCAGGCTGTTCCCACGGTGGCTGCTCCTGTCGCGGCCAGCTCTTTTGCCCGCACATGGCTTACGCGCTCTCCGGTTTCCTCGCCCAAAAAGGCCAGGCCCCCTCCGGCTCCGCAGCAGAAGCTGCGCTCGTGCGAATGCGGCGCCTCGACCAGGACTCCTGCGCGCTCGATCGCCTTGCGCGGTTCTTCATACACGTTGCGATAGCGGCCCAGGTAGCAGGGGTCATGGAAGACGATTTTTCCCCGGCTTTGGACGGGAGGCAGTTGGCTGAGATGCCGTGCCAGAAATTCGCTGTGGTGTTCGACTTCGGGCGGCGTACCGTATTCCTTCCAGTCTTCCTGAATCGTTCGAACGCAGTGCGGGCAGATGGAGACGATCTTTTTCACCTTGTTCTGCGTGAGGGCTTCCAGATTCGCCTCGGCCAATTGCTGGAAGACGAGGTCATTGCCCAGCCGGCGGACCGGGTCGCCGGTACACTTCTCTTTGCGCAGCACGCCGTAGCTCGTACCCAG
>JAJYBT010000706.1 GCA_021778875.1 Acidobacteriota bacterium
CACCTTGACGCAATGGTTGACCGTTGTGTCGATGTCGGTCGCGAGCATGCCGGCCTGCGCCCCAGAAGCGCGCTGGATGCTGATTGTGTGGCTGTGATTATCCAGCATGTAGAAAGCGGCCGGGTCAGGCCAGGGACTGGGGCTGATCGCGTTGGTGAAGGTCACTCCCTGCGGATGGCCGCAGGATGGGGCATAAACATCCACGCCGATGATGTGGCCGGACGCATCCACACTGGGCAAGAACACCCAGGTTCCATCGAAAACGACATCGAGCTGCGTGGCAGAGACTGGAGAATTACCTGCTGGTGTCATGAAATACCTCGCGCAACGTTGTGTTTCCAACACCGGAGGCATAGTAGGCCGCCCAATAATACGGATGGCGGTACCGAGGATCATGAGAGAGTGACTGCCGGGCCTGGGTCAGCGCCTCCGGCACGCTGAGTCCGCTGGCCAGACCTCGATAGAAAGCATCCATCATGGGAACTGCCGAGGCGGAATCAATCTGCCAGCGGGTCGCAACCACGTCGGGCACCCCCAGCGCCGCCAGCGTATCCACTATATCCCCCATTCCGTGATTCCAGCCCGCTTCATTTTTCCCGGAGGAGCAGGCGGAGAAGACCACAAGCCGTGCGGCTCGGGGCGGGTCCTTGAGGAACAGGTTGCTGTCGAGGTAGGGCCTGTCGCCGCTTGTCCCCGTGGGAGCAAGCAACAGCCGCGTTGCGCCGTCATACTGCGCAGCATGGCCGGCAAAATGAATGATCGAGGCAGAGGCAAGATGCGCGGCAACCTGCGGTTCCGTCGCCTGCTCGGCCAGCAGGAGATTGGAGTGGCTTCCAAAGCGCGCGACGCTCTGCGCCTCGTCCAGGGCCTCGGGCAAAAACGTACTCTCGCCTGCGCCCACGGACGCGCCTACGACGAGGGGTCGGTCCAGTGCGCCGGGCGCGATGGTTTGCGCGGGCGAGCGGTCCAGCAGCGCAGACGGAGCTTCTTCCAGGTTGAAGCGCAGGCCGATGGCGCCCTCGGCGGTTTCGACGGAAGGCCATGGCACATTGCCCAGTAGCGGGTCAGGCTCAACCACCAGCAGGCCGCCGGAATCCGCCTGCTTGCCCAGGCCGTCCATCAGGATGTCTCCCAGCCTGCGCGCCGCCAGATCGATGGAGGCCTGCGAAGTGATGGGCGAGCTCACATCGCGCTCCAGCATCGCGGCGGCGGCCAGCAGGTCGTCCCGGTGAAGAGGGATCTGGCTCCAGGTCACCTGGTGGTCATCGGCGCGGTAGAGCAGCACGCGGTCGCGCAGCACAATCTGCCCTATCAGCCAGTCCCGGCCTTTGGGAGCACGCTCGCGCTCCAGCGCGCGCTCCAGTTGCGGCTTCAGGCAGTCCAGCCGGTCCTTCGGGCACGTGGGTACGGGCAGGCCAAGAATGCGCAGCCGGTAGCGCTCCCACAGCGCCAGAACGTCGATGCCCGGCCGGCCCTGCGCCAGCCAGACTCCGGCCAGCGCCGCGTAGAGGTCCCGGTTCGCGCGGGCAATCGTGACGTTCTCCTGTCCAGCGCCACGGGCCTGACTCTCTTCGGTAAGGACGGCTTCGTGCAGGGTGGACTCTGCGGATTCAGCGTGGCCCAGCGCAAGGTCCAGGTCTCCGCGGGCGACGGCATAGTTCCTGAGCTGCAGCGAGTTGTCCTCGCCCACCATGTGGTTGTGCGCGTCGTCCAGCATGTGCGCGGCATTGGCCAGATCGCCGCGGTCGAGATAGAGGCCCGCCATGGCGATTTCGCTCTCCGCTTGCGTACCCATCAGTCCCTTCTGGCCGGTGGCAAACGTCAGCTCCATGCGCGCAATGCCCATCTGCTTCTGCGCCACCAGCAGCGCCCCAGCGCGGATCGCCGCTTTGATCAGCGCCACCCGCTGCTCGGCCAGAATGGTGCGGTTCTGCGTGAGTGCGAAGAGATCAAACGTCTCCCGGTTCAGCAGGAAATCCAACTGCGCCCGCGGCGTCCCATCCTCAATCAGCGCCAGCCCGGCCATCGTCGTCGCCACGCGGAAGGCGGGATAGTCGCCCGCATAGAAGCGGCGAATGATTTCCATATTCATCCGCCACGCGGTCTCGGTGTCGCCGGATTCCACCGCTCCGGCTGCCAGCCCGTTCCGTGCGCGCAGTTCAAGCAGCACGTAGTGATAGACCCTGGCCTGCGCCACTGCGGCCTTCCCCATCGGATTGTCAGCCGTGGCCGTGCCGGGATTCATGTCGCAGGCTGCATCCAGTTGTGTGGCGTCGGCGCGAATCCAGCCATAGCGCGTGGCATGGGCCATCAGAGCCACGGCGGCCTGGTGGCAGGGCGCAAACGTGAAGGCGCGCTGCAGCGCATACACGCGCTCCACTTCGGCGCGGTCTTCTCCGGCGGTGTTGCCCAGCTGGTGGAAGAGGCGGATGCTGTCCGCGGCCCAGCGCTCCGCGCCGGCAAAGTCGCCCTGCGTATCCGCGTCAATGGCCTGGCCCAGCGCATGCGCAGCGCGCGCAAAGCCGTCGCTTACTGAAGATGAGGGGGAGGGAAGAAGGTCGGTGAGCCAGGGGTCTTGATGGTTCTTTTCAAGGGAAGCGGCAAGGGCTTGCAGCAGCGTGCGGGCGGCAGAGCAGTTCGCGCTGCATGGAGAGCCGCGCGAGCGGTCGCCGGGCAGCGGGTAGGCCGCATTCAGCAGCCGGGGCAGCAGCGTGGAGGAGAATTCCTCGTCGATGCCCGCGAGCGTGGCCGGGTCTGCCGCCAGCGCAAGCATCTTCTGCGGAGTCGCCAGATGCTGTTCCATGCGGCTCTCGTGGCTCTTCAGCTGGTTCAGCTTGTCTTCCAGCGCCTTTAGCCGCCGCCGGCCTTCCGCCAGCCATTGGGGGTTGCGTTCAAAGTTCAGGTAGCGATTCCAGGTTTCCACGGCGTTCATCACCTGGCCGCGAGCTTCCATCACCAGCGCTTC
>JAJYBT010000707.1 GCA_021778875.1 Acidobacteriota bacterium
GGCGCCACACAAAGAGCGGCGGCGGCAAATGAGAGCCAGAGCGGCGGCAAAAAGTTATTGATTCTCTTCATCCTGGGGGATTCCATGCCTTTCGGGCCGGCGAAGCGTGATCGAGCGAAAACCCGGGCTACCTACTTTAAAGACGATTTTACCTGCGATTTGTCGCGGTGGCGCGGCAGATTGCCGCAATTTAGGGTTAACCAGCGAGGAGACAACGCATTGGCGCGTGCCGGATTCGAGACTGCTGCCGGACGATATGTGTCACTCCGGCTGCCAGATGCCGTCTGCGCTCACGCGAAACCGCTGCGCGGCGCTGACGCAACGATAGCTGGCGAAAGGCTCTGCATTATGGCCTTGCCCCTTCAGCCTCAGTGCCGGAAGTGGCGCATCCCGGTGAAGACCATGGCGATGCCCAGCTTATCGGCGGCGGCGATCACGTCCTGATCTTTTACCGAGCCCCCGGGCTGGATGATTGCGGTTGCCCCAGCGGCGGCTACAGCTTCAAGGCCGTCCGGGAACGGGAAGAATGCATCCGAAGCGGCGACTGTCCCTTGCAGCGGCAGCACAGCCTTCTGCGCGCCGAAACGGGCCGCATCCACGCGGCTCATCTGGCCCGCGCCTACGCCCACGGTCTGCCCGTCGCGGGCATAGACGATGGCGTTGGACTTGACGTGCTTGCAGACGCGCCAGGCAAACAGCAGGCTGCGCAGTTCCTCAGTGGTGGGCGGACGCCACGTGACGACTTTCAGCTCAGACTCGTTCACCCGGCCGGTATCCGCGTCCTGCAGCAGCAGTCCGCCGGAGACGTGCTTGACGACCGGACGCGGCGGCGCGGTGTGGACCTCGACGAGGCGCAGATTTTTCTTGGCGGCAAGCCGCTCCCGGGCCTCGGGCGTGAAGGCCGGCGCGGCGATGGCCTCGACAAAGAGCTTGGCGATCTCCTCGGCGGCTTCGCCGTCCACGGGGCGATTGATGCCAATAACGCCGCCGAAGGCCGAGACCGGGTCACAGGCCAGCGCCTTGCGGTAAGCCTCAAGGATGGTTCCGCCGGTGGCCGCGCCGCAGGGGTTGGTGTGCTTGATGATGGCCACCATCGGCTCGTCAAACTCGCGCGTCAGCTCCCAGCAGGCGTCGAGATCGACCAGGTTGTTGAAGCTGAGTTCCTTGCCTTGAATCTGCGATGCTCCGGCTATGCCCGAACCCGTGCCGTCAGCGTAGAGCGCGGCGCGCTGGTGGGGATTTTCGCCGTAGCGCAGCGTCTGCGCGAGGGGGAAGTTGATGCGCAGGGTTGCAGGAAAGGCTGTGGGGTCGGGCGCGGCCGGCAACTCGGGCGCGGGAGCTTCGCCGATCCGGTCAAGAGTGTTGGCGATCGCCGTGTCGTAGGCGGCTGTGAGCGCAAAGGCCTGCCGGGCCAGCCGCCAGCGGGTTTCGCGGCTCAGGCAGCCGCGCGTGGACTTCAGCTCCTGCATCAGCGCGGGATAGTCGGCGACGCGGGTCACAATGGCCACGTCTTCGAAATTCTTGGCGGCCGAGCGGACCATCGACGGGCCGCCAATGTCGATGTTCTCGATCAGATGGCCGAACGCGACGCCGGGCTGGGCCGCGGTTTTTTCAAACGCGTACAGATTCACCACCACCATGTCGATGGGCTGGATGCCGTGGGCGGCAACGGCGGATTCATGCTCGGCATTGCCGCGAATGTAGAGCAGCCCGCCATGCACGCGAGGGTGCAGCGTTTTGACGCGGCCGTCCAGCATCTCAGGAAAACCGGTCAGGTCGCTGATGTCCTGCACGCCCAGGCCGGACTCGCGCAGCGTGCGCGCCGTGCCGCCGGTGGAGACCAGCTCCACGCCAAACTCCGCCAGTGTCCGGGCAAGATCCACCAGCCCGGTCTTGTCGGTCACGCTCAACAGCGCCCGCCGAATTTTCTTCTCCGTACTCACAGTTTCGCTCCCAGGGTCCAGCATGGCCGGAGGCGCAGTGTAGGGCCGCGCGCGGCATGGACCATATACCAGACTACAACCATCGCCCGCTTGCTTCCCAGACGCACGGGGCGCGCGGAGATTTCAAGCCGGCCAGTCAAGCTATTCGTGCGCCGTGCGGTCTGCGCCAGATGCATTACGATGAAAGATATGGGCAGTCATCCCCCCGTTCCCGAACCGGAGATTCTGCCTCCGGGGCAAGGCTCCGATGCGCCGCAGCAGCCGGTGCGCCGCCGGCCGCAATGGGCTTTGTCTCCCGCCACGTACCTTCTGGTGGGCCTCAATTGCCTGGTCTTCCTGGCCATGGCCGCGCGCGGGGTGAGCCTGAGCAGCCCCACCGGAAATCAGTTGATGCAATGGGGAGCTGGCAATGCGGGAGCCGTGCTGAACGGTGGCGAGTGGTGGCGGATTGTGACCGCCATGTTCGTCCATGTTGGCATACTTCACCTGGGACTCAACATGTGGTGCCTTTGGAATCTGGGCCTGCTGGCCGAGCCGCTGCTGGGTTCTCTGGGCGTGGTCGCCGTCTACGTCCTCACGGGCGCGGCGGGCAACATGCTTTCCACATTCGTGAACTGGGTGTCCTACCACGGCGCGGGCAGCGCGGGCATGGTGGACTACGGCCCGGTGGGCGCGGGTGCTTCTGGCGCGGTTTTCGGGATTGCCGGGGCATTGATCGTGTTGCTCAAGTCGCGAAGGCTGCCCGTGCCGCCGTTTGAGCTGCGCCGGTTGCGCAAGTCCGTGATTTATTTTGCCGCGATCAACCTGGTGATCGGCTTCTCCATCAGCTTCGGCACCAGGGTCATGGGCTCGGGCTTGAGCATTGACAACATGGCGCACCTCGGCGGCTTTACTTCCGGACTGTTGTTCGCCGCGCCGCTTGTGCCCAGGCTCGGCTCGCCGCGCAAGCTGTTTGAGAACCGTCTCCGCATCGCGATTCTCATGATTGCCGGGCTGCTGGTGTTGTTCGGC
>JAJYBT010000708.1 GCA_021778875.1 Acidobacteriota bacterium
CATTGGCGTGCGCAGCAGCAGCTCCTGACCGCGCGGTGTGCTGTCCAGCAGATTCGCGTTCAGCTCCGTGCGAAACACTCCCGGCGCAATTGCATTCACTGTGATTCCCTTGCGCGACCACTCCACCGCCAATGAACGCGTCAGCGACATCACCGCCGCCTTGCTCGCCGCATACGCCGCCACCTCATGCAGCGCCACAAAGCTGTTCAGCGAGGCGATGTTGATGATGCGTCCGTAGCCGCGCTCCAGCATATGCGCGCCAAACACCTGGCACGCGCGCAGCGTTCCCGTCAGGTTCGTGTCCAGAATCCCGTTCCATTCCTCTTCACTCACGTTGATCGTCGGCGTCCGCTTGATCCGTCCCGCGCAGTTAATGAGAATATCCACCTTGCCCAGGCTCTTCACCGTCTCCGCCAGCAGCGTCTCCAGCGACTTCCGGTCGCACACATCCGACGCAACACGCAGCGTCTTCCGTCCGAGCTTTTCAATCGCCGCAGATGTCTCGTCCACCTGCTGCTGCCGCCGCGCCGTGGCCACCACGTCCGCGCCGGCCTCCGCCAGTCCAATGCTCATCGCGCGGCCAATGCCCGACGTGCCGCCCGTCACCACTGCCACCTTGCCCTCAAGGCTCAACAAATTTGCCATCTTTCGTCTCCTCAAAGCTGCGGCCGCGTGCCTTGACGCGGCCTGGTCCTTATCCCTCAAACACCGGCGCAATGTGCCTGTTGTAGAGGTTCTCCGTCACGTTGCGCGCAATCACGTCTTCATGCGCTTCCAGCAGGCTCAGGTAGCGCGGGCCCATCTTCGCCGCCACCTTGAAGCCCACATGTAGCAGTTGCCGCAGGCTGCTGTTATAGGCTGCATTCGCCTGCACGTGCCGCAGCGCAGACGTGTATTGCTCCGAGGTCCACTTGGCCACCTCAGCCGGAGCCGGCAGCTTTGCCACGTCAATGTCGATCACCGTCGCATACGGCGCACACAGCTCCTCGCGATGCCCATACGCCTCGGCGTAGATTTCCTTCGCCAGCACCAACCCGTCGCCGCCTGCTTCCGCCAGCCCAATCAGCTCTTCCAGCCACGTCGTGCCTGCGGTCTTCAGGTGCACGCCCACATCAAAGCGCTTCATCGTCCGGTGAATCGCCGGGTAAATCGAAAACTTGTCGCTGCCCGAGTGCACGCTCAATTTCAGATTCGCAGGCAGTCCAAAGTGCTCCACTGCATACGCAATCGCCGCCACATCCAGCTGAAATTCACGCTCGAACTGCGCCACGTCGCCCACGTAGTCCACGCCCTTGTTGAACCGCCCGCTGAACTTCGGCGCAATCGTCTGCACCGGGATCCCCTCATCCGCAATCGCTGCCAGAATAATCAGCAGCTCCACCGGGCTCTGCGCCGTGTCTGTCTCGTCCATTGACACTTCGGGAACGAAATTGCCTTCGCCCTTCGCCGCCAGAATCGTCCGGTACACTTCGCCCGCCATCTTCACCGCGCCCAGGTATTTGCGCGCCGTCTTCTCCAGCAGCTCGGGCGTGATCTCGAAGGCTTCCTTCACGCCCTTGAGTTCAATGCGCCCCGCCAGTCCCGCGCGCTGCGTCAGAAATGCGCCAATCTCCGCATCCGCCGCAGGCTTGCCGATAAAGTCCGCCACGTCCAGTGTGTAGAAGTCGCATGCAGGCAAAAACCGCCCCACCGTCTGCTGCGTAATGTGGTCCGCATCGCAGAAGTACGGCAGCGTCCAGCCCAGCGCCTTGACCGCTGCATCCGCGGCCGCGCGCACGCTAGCCGGTTCTGATCCGATAATCAAGTGCTCCCGATTCGACTTGTTCCACACCGGGGCCACTTCCACGCCATGCTCCAGCGCTTGCATGCAGGCTTTCAGTTGCGCCTTGGCCTGGTGCGCAAAGCGGTCCCCGGTTCCCACCGAATACTTGGTCAACTTAAGAGTGCGGTTCGACATGATCTCTCCAATTCCAGATTCGTGCAAAAACTGAGTGCTCCCAAAACTTCAAACCCTAAACCGTAAGCTCCACCTGCTTCAGTCCCGGAGCCAGCGCATACAAGATCACCAATGCCAGCAGATACGCCGTGCCTGCAATTGCAAAAAGGCTCGCGTAGCTGTGCGTCAGTTGCAGAATGTGACCCGCGTAGAACGCCAGTAGCGCGCCGCCCGCCGAGCCCGCCATCCCGCCAATGCCCGTCACGGATCCCACCGCGCTGCGCGGAAACATATCCGATGCCGTCGTGAACAGGTTGGCTGACCAGCCCTGATGCGCCGCCGCCGCCAGGCTCAGCACTGCCACCGCAAACCATTCCGACGCCAGGTGCGTCAGCGTGAAGATCGGCAGCACCATGCACGCGCACAGCAGCATCGCCGCCAGCCGCGCCTGCGTTGCGCTCAGGCCCAGCTTCCGGAACGGCGTCGGCAGCCAGCCACCACCCACGCTGCCCACCGCCGATGCGTTATACACCACAATCAGCGGCAGCCCCAGATGCGCCAGGTCCAGATGAAACCGCGCGCTGAAATACGACGGCAGCCAGAACAGATAAAACCACCAGATTGGATCCGTCAGAAACTTGCCAATTGAGAACGCCCACGTCTGGCGAATGCCCAGCAGGCGCCGCCACGGCACCTGCGAACCCATCTGCGCCGCCGCTTCCTGATAGATGTACCGCAGCTCCGCTCCCGTCAGCGTCGGATGATCCGTCGGCTTGCGATAGTTGCGATACCACCACAGAATCCAAATCGCGCTGAAGGTCCCCGTAATCAGAAACGCTGCGTGCCAACCGTAGTGCAGCGTTACCCAGGGCACCATCAGCGGAGCCAGCACCGCGCCCAGGTTCGCGCCGGAGTTGAAGATCCCCGTCGCCAGTGACCGCTCGCTCTGCGGAAACCACTCCGCCACCGTTTTGATCGCCGCCGGAAAATTCCCTGACTCGCCCAGCCCCAGG
>JAJYBT010000709.1 GCA_021778875.1 Acidobacteriota bacterium
CTTCGGCAACCTCAAAGGCCTCGTGCTTGACCTGCGCGGCAACCCCGGCGGGCTCCTCAGCCAGGCCGTCGAGGTCTGCGACCACCTGCTCTCCAAAGGCCAGGTCATCGTCTCCCAGCGCGGACGCGCCTATCCTGACCAGGTCTACACCGCCACCCGCGGCAACAGCGGCAAGACCTTCCCCATCGTCGTCCTCGTCAATCGCAATACCGCCTCCGCCGCCGAGATCGTCTCCGGCGCGCTCCAGGACCACGACCGCGCCCTCATCGTCGGCGAAACCACCTTTGGCAAGGGCCTCGTCCAGACCGTCTTCAACCTCAGCCAGAACACCGGCCTGGCCCTCACCACCTATCACTACTACACGCCCTCCGGCCGCCTCATCCAGCGCAACTACGCCGGCGTTTCGCTCTACGACTACTACTGGAACCACGCCGGAGCCCTGCCCTCCAACTCCACCAACCGCGAAGTCAAGTTCACTGACTCCGGCCGAACCGTCTATGGCGGCGGCGGCATCACCCCCGACGAAAAGATCGAGACACCCAAGAACAACACCTTCCAGGACGAGCTGCTCTACAAGTCCGCCTTCTTCCACTTCGCCCCCCGCTACCTCGCCAACCGCACCGTGGACAGAGATTTTCAGGTGGATGACGCCGTGCTCAAGGAGTTCAAGGCCTACCTCACCAGCGAGAAGATTCCCTGGACTGAAGCCGACATCAACGGCGTCCTCGACTGGGTGAAGATCAACATCAAGGAAAAGATCATCACCAGCCAGTTCGGTCAGTTGCAGGGCCTCCGCGCCCTTGCAGACTGGGACCCCCAGATTCAGAAGGCAATGAACTTCCTGCCCGAGGCTCAGGCGCTTGAAGACAACGCCCACAAGGTCCTCGCGCAAAAGGCCCAGGCTCGCGGCGAAGCCGCACAGGGCGTAGCCCAGCAGCAGCCCCAGTAGTTCATCCCCCATCAACCCCACAGGCCATCCCCACCAGGATGGCCTGCTTGCTTTGCTCTTCCCACAATTGCGGTTGTCATCTTGAGCGCAGCAAAGCGGAGTCAAAAGATCTGCGCTTGCTTTTCGTCCTCTCCATTTAGCCGCTCAACCTTCCGCAACCTCGCTTTGTAACAGGGCACGGCTTCAGCCGTGCCAAAAACGCCGCAAAAACGGATGTAGGCTTTAGCCCCTGAGGGCCGATTTCGGGGTAGCTTCCGGTTTGACGGTCACACGTCCACATCGTCGATTTCTTAATCCACGAGCTAGTTTCAGAGATCAGACGCGGGGACCCCCGTCGGGAATCTCACCGCGTCTGAGAGCCTCGATAATCTGGGTCAACTCCATGCGATCTTCATCTGTGGGAAGGTTGTCGCAATCCCATGACCCAACTCTCCATTTGCCAGGGATTGAGCGCTGTTCAGTTGTCCCGCTCTTAGAAGCCCCACTTGATGACACTCAGCAGGTTTGAGTAGTCATCGGTCCATACTCTCGCCCCGGGCTGCGCCGGATTGGATCGCCATCGAGCAGCAGAGCCCTTGTCGGCTATGAGGCCGGATAGATCTGCTTGGCTGCGCGCCATCACAACCCACAATGAGGCAGCCTTTCCCTCATCCTCCCGCGACTGCGTTACGGCAGAATCGTCTTCCATCAGGCAAACGAGATTCGCATCCTGCGCCAAATTACCCAGCAATGGCGCAAGCTCCAGGTAGCGGCTGGAGATGTGAAATGCAATCATGCCGCCAGGCGCCAGTTTGCGCTGGTAGAGCGCGAGAGCCTCCCTCGTCATCAGATGCATCGGGATCGAGTCTCCGCTGAATGCGTCAAGAATGATGAGTCCATAGCGTGCATCAGATGCGTCGCGGAGCTTCAGCCTTGCGTCGCCCAGCACGATCTTCGCCTTGGGCGCGCATTGTTCCAGAAAACTGAAGTAGCGCGGATCTTCCGCAATATGCATAACCAGAGGATCGATCTCGTAATATGTCAGCGTCTGTCCCGGTTGCAGGTAACACGCCATTGCGCCTGCACCTAACCCCACGATCGCCCAATCGCCGTGAGGCATCCTGGCCTGTTCCGTTCGGAAAATCTGTCCGGCAGGTCCGCTCTTCGAGTAATAGGCCAGAGGCTCACGGCTCCGCGCCGGATCAAGACTTTGAACGCCGTGGATGATGCCGTTGTGGATGAGGTAACGAAATTTTCCGTCCGGAGCATTGGTCACGCGAGAGACACCAAAGAAGCTGCGCTCGGTATCTAAAATGTGACCGATGGGACCCGTATAGAACGAGCTGGCGATGAGCAACGCGGTCACGCCGGCGGCAAATCGCAGGGGCCGCTTATGGAAGCTCAGGCACCACAGCATCGAGTAAGCGAAAAAAAGCACGGTTGGCAACGGACCCGGCTTGATTCCTGCATGGGCCAGCCCAAGAATCACCACGGACATGCAAAGGCCCAGGGCCAGTGGCAATAGCCAGTCTTTGCGCTTCGTCCAGACATCCGCTGTGCCAGTCATCTGCTTTTCGTTGACTTTTTGGCGAAGCAAGGCAGCCAGGATCAGTACCAGCGGAAACTCCGTCGCCGAATGGAACACTACCGGGGCAAGGAGCGAGTTGAAAATGCCGCCAAGCACGCCGCCCACGGAAATCAAAAGGTAAAACTCGGTCAGCCGGGTGACCCGAGGCCTGCTCCCAGCCAACTCGCCGTGGCAGAACATCGCGACACCAAATAGAAGGAGCAGATAAAGCACCATCAGCACAGCAAACGAAGCCCTCATCCGCAAGACAACGGGAAAAAGCCCGAAGAGGATGAGGAGCGGGAGCCACCGAGTAAGCCACTCGTGCGAGATGGGTGGCCGCTTGGTGAACACCAGCACAAAGCTCACAAGGTAGAGCGCCAGCGGCAACACCCAGAAAAGGGGAATGGCGGGCACGTCAGCGGTCAAAGCTGTCGTCACG
>JAJYBT010000710.1 GCA_021778875.1 Acidobacteriota bacterium
GCCATGACCCTCACCGGCCAGCAAAGCGGCCAGGTGAATCTGCGCATGCAGCTCTCCACGTGGCTGCGGCCAGAGAACGTGCCCATCGGATTGCCGCCGACCCCGGAGCCGGGTAAAACACCTGCCACGCCGGCAACTGCAGCCGCGGAGGGAGAATAATCATGGCCATCCCTCTCGGCACTGAAAACAAGCGCCAGGTCATCCTGCTCATCGGACTGTTCGCGTTTATCTTCGCCTACGGCGGGTGGCTGCTTTATCAAAAACTCTCCGGGCCGCCCACGCGGGTCAACCAGGTTCCCGCGCAAGCCAAAAACATTCCGGTGGCGGGAAATGAGCCGCAGGTAGAGGGGACAGAGGCGCAAGAACTCTCCAACGCCGGTATCGACCCCACTCTGCACTTTGACAATCTGGCACAAAGCGAAGACGTGGAATACTCCGGCACGGGCAGGAACATCTTTTCCGCCGAATCGGCGCCTGCCATCATCCCAACGCCGCTCAAGAGCGCGCGCAATGGCCCTGAAGTCAATGCCCCCGCGCCCGGCCCGCCCAAGCCGCCCGCCATCAACTTGAAATACTTCGGCTACTCCGAAAACAAAGACAAGTTGCTCAAAGCCTTCTTCGTCCATGGCGACGACATCTTCATGGCCAGGACCGGCGAGATCGTCGACCGCCGCTACAAGGTGGGCGCCATCCGCCCCTTGAGCGTCGACGTAACCGACCTGGCCTACAACAACACGCAGACGCTCACCCTTTCGTCATTCTGAGCCACCTATGACGCATTCGAACCCAATCCGCCGCAACGCCCGCCCTGCCGCCATCGGCCGTGCCATCCCCCGCGACGAGCAGGGCTACATCCTGCTTGCGGCCATCTTCTTTCTCGCGATCTTCGTCATTTCGCTCGCTGTTGCTGCGCCCCGGGTTGCCAAATCCATCCAGCGCGACCGCGAACTCGAAACTTTCCGCCGCGGCATGCAGTACCGCCGCGCCATTCAGCTCTATTACCGCAGTTTCAACGCCTATCCGCCTAACGTTGACGCGCTCGTGAATACCAACGAAATCCGCTTCCTGCGCAAGAAGTACATCGACCCCATGACCGGCAAAGACGACTGGAAGCCGGTCCTGTACGGCGAGAACAAGACTCCGACAGCAATGGGCTTCTTCGGGCAGCCGCTTTCAGGGAGTGCCACGACGATCGCGGGCGTAGGTCCCAGCGGAGGCAGCGGACTCGGCGGAAGCAACGGATCGACAGGAACCTCTACATTGGGCGGCTCAACATCCACTTTCGGCGGTACCTCGATCTTCTCCTCGACAGATACTGGCAGCGGATCAACCTCCACGCCCGGAGCCTCGGGCAGCGGTGTCGGCCCAACCAGCGGCACCGGGGCAACGAGTGGGAGCACAGGTACTGGAGGGACCACAAGTTCGGGAACCAGTTCATCGGGAGGCACCGGCTCAGGAACCGGCACCGGCACTGGTCTGACAGGACAAACCTTCGGCGGTGCGGGCATTATCGGCTTTTCACCTGCCAGCCCGAAACAATCCGTCCTGGTCTACAAGAAGAAGAACCACTATAACGAATGGGAGTTTACCTACGACCCGCTCTCCGATATGCAAACCATGGGCGGCGGCAATACCGGCGCGGTAGGCCAACCGGCTAGCAGCACCTCCAGCCCGGTGGGCAGCTCAAGCTTTGGCAGCTCAACCTTCGGCAGTTCGAGCTTCGGCTCGAGTTCAAGCCCTTCCTCGCCGTCCTCAACCACCACGCCTCAGCAGTAGCTGCACACCTGTTTCCAGGCCGGCGCCTGACTTCCGCACAGGCGCGGAAAGGCCTGCCCTCACGGGGCAAGCCTCGCCTAGCCTTTAGTTCCTGTGTCCTTGGCTTTACACGCTGAACGACGATCCGCAGCCGCAGGTCGACTTCACGTTGGGATTATCGAACTTGAAGCCGGCCGCCTCCAGTGTCTCCACGTAATCCACCTTGCAGCCGTCAAGATACATCAGCGACGTAGCATCGACAAAAACCTTTAAGTCTTCAAAATTGAAGACTTTGTCCATCATTCCGGCCTGATTCTCGAAGGCCATGGAGTACTGGAATCCCGAGCACCCTCCACCCGCCACGCCAATGCGCAGCCCCGCCGGAAGCGGGTTCTGGGTGGCCATGATCTCGCGTATTTTTGCGATCGCCTGAGGGGTCAGCAAAAGAGGCGGTTTCTTTACGGATTCTTGCGTTAATACGGTGGTTTCGGTGGCCATGGTTTCTCCCAAGAGTAATTTGAGCGCTATCCCTAGTTACTGTACCGCTCGAAAGGCGACGATACAAGTGCCTGTCTCTGCTCCTTGCCATTGGATGCAGGCGCACATGGGAAGGTCGCAGGATCGCTCGCCCTTCCCCTGGCGCTTCAAAAGAAGTCTCATACGCGCAAAAAGCAGGCACCCGAATAATTAATCGCAGTAACCGCAACCTTTCCGGACCATGATCATCAGCTACCGTAAGAGCATCTGGTCGCCTGGCCACCTTCCCCAGAGGGCACCGTCGGCCCGGGGGCCAGAAAGCTCATCGGAGGTAGCATATGAACCTTGTCCAGTTAATGTGGACAGTCTGGGCCAGTCTGGTGGCAATCACAGGGATCTTCTATTTCTTGCGCTCCAGGCTGATTCGCAACGAAGATGATCAGATCTTTATAGACGATTCCTTCGACCACGAGAGAGTCGAACAGGAAGCCATCGTCGCCAAGGTGACTAAGATCGAGTCGATTGTGAAAGTCACCCAATGGCTGGTTTTGGCGATGACGCTTCTCGTGATCGGCTACTACGTGGGAGACAGCCTCGTCCAATTGAACGTGATCGGCTAGGTATTCACCTTTCCACTAAGTCAGCGAAGACATCTGGCTGCAAGCTGAGAGGTTATCTTTGTCTGCCAGGCGAAAACCTGAGCCA
>JAJYBT010000711.1 GCA_021778875.1 Acidobacteriota bacterium
TATACACATAGCTCGCCTCCGGCATGCGCTCCACCAGCGCGCGGAGCACCGTAAGTCCGCCAAAGCCTGAGTCGAATACACCTATCTTCATGATTGCGCTGCTCCTGTCGTCGTGTCCGCAGTCGAATAGGTACGTGTCAGATCTGCATGCCCCGCCAGCGTCTGCGCCGGATGCCCGTCAATCAGAAAGCGCACCTCCGTGATCGACGGAATATTCGCGTGCAGCGTCCCGATAATCGCCAGGAGCGTCAGCGTCTCCGGCTCAATCCCAGAAGGCTGCGAGGCAGCAAATCCTGCGCTCAGGTCCACCACCGCCAGCGTTGCCTGTGACGTATTTTCCTGCGCCGCCTTGTTAGAGTCCGTCGCCGGCGCGCCCGTCGGAACGGGCATCAGATACACCTCGTCGACGCCCGCATTGCTCTCGGCAACCGAGGCAAGCGAAGCATCCGCCGCGCTCGGCGCCGCGGGAATGAAGTGAGTCGAATGCGAGTCGTGGAATCCTTCCAGGAGCGTCTCCAGCAGCACCCGCGCTTTGGTGCTGTCGTCTTTCGGCAGCGAGAGACTCCGCTGGACCTCCTGCAGTGAGCCGTCAAGGTCATTCGGAATTACCAGGATTGCCGTCTGGGGCGCGGCACCCGGCCCCTCGATAATTGCCGTTGAGCCCTGGACCGTGTGCAGCCGCTCCTGCGCGCGCTCGCGCAGGCGAATCAGAATCACTGACATCGCGACGACTGCAATCAGCATCACCGCAAACAGAATCCGCTGTGCGCGCGAGATCATGGCTGCTGCCTCCAGTCCTTTCGCCACTCCACCAGCGCAGCCGCCAGCGCGTTCAGAATCTTCTGCTGGTACGCCTCGTCTGTTATCGGTTTGGACTTGGTCGTTGACCCGCCCTGCAGCGGTGCGACCTCAACCGCAACTGTAGGGCACTCGAAACTATCAATGGGCTGCAGCGCGGTGCGGCCCAGCGTGATCGGAATTGCAGCGTGTGCCAGGGCGGAATCAATGTCTGACGAGAGCTTCATGCTGTCGGTCACAAAGGCTCCCTGTGCCGCCTGCCATGGCATGAACTTTTTGAGCGGAGCCGCCGGCAGCGAAGAAGTATAAAGATGCACGCCGCTCCCCGTTGCCGTTGCATGGATCACGATGCACGCGGCAAACGGCGTCCGGTCCGCAATCGCAGCCCGCTCGTTCGATGACAGATTTACGTCCGCGGTTCGGGTCGTCGTTACTATCATTCCACGTGCCGTGAGCATTGAGTGTAGCTGGTTGGAAAGATTCAGCGTCAGGGTCTTCTCTTCAAGCTCTGGGGTAAGGTGCGCGCCCGTGTCCGTCCCGCCATGCGATGCATCGATCAGAACCTGAAATCGCGGCGCGACCTGCGGCGCTGCCGGCGCAGGAACCACCGGAGCCGGAGCGGCCGGCATCGTCTGGGCCTTGGGTGCGGCCGCTGGCGGAGCCGTTTGAACCTGCGCCATTGCCAGCGGCGCAGCCGCCAGCCACAGGGCCGCAACCTGCCTAGTCCATCGCATAGATCGTGAGGCCGCTCAGTAGCTTGGGATAGAAATCGGTCGACTTCTGCGGCATCACCTCACCCGCAAAGGCAATCTCGCGCAGCGCATCCAGCGTGACCGGATTCATCAGGAAGGCCACATCCGCTTCCTTTGCGGCCACCTGTGCCACCGCCTCGGCTGCATCCCGCACGTACCGAATGTTGCGCTGTTGTGCCACCGCCTCCGGCGTAATTCCAAGTGTCCGCTCCAGAATCAGACGGTGCAACTGCACCGCATCCAGTTCCAGCCCGCGCTGCCGCTCTGGCACGTCCTGCAGGGCCGCTTCCGCCGCACCCGGAACCGCCCGTAGTAGATAGCTTCCCGTCGCCGTCACCGCGACGAATGTCGTCTTGCCCACCTCCGCGCGTAGCCGCGCAATCAGCGCTGCCGAGTCCGACGTGCCGATTGCCTCCACCGTGAAGTACCGCTGCACGGCTTCCGTGAACTTCGCAGGCTCAAATCCCTCCAGCCCGCAAACCACCCTGTGCGTCGGCAAAATCACCAGCCCTGGCTGATCCATGTTCACAAATGTCATCATTGCAGCAGCTTCCGGATACGGCGGTTGCGGCGCGGTCCCCGGAACCCGCTCCACCGGGCTTCCGCCGCCTGCTGGCGCGTGCTCACGGGCGTATTGCAAGGCCGTCTCATATCTATGGTGACCATCGGCAATAATCAGCTTCTTGTCTTCCAGCGCCGTGGTCATCAGGTTGATGGTTGCCGGGTCGCTCACCCGCCACACGCGATGCACGACCTCGTGCTCATCCGTCACTTCGATGTCCGGCGCTGCCGATGAGCTGAAGAGCAGCTGGTCTGCGGTCCGTCCGGGATCGGAGTACAGCATAAAGATTTGCCCAAGGTGAGCGTGGGTCGCTCGCAACAGGTTCAATCGGTCGCTTTTGGGCCGGGAAAGAGTCTGTTCATGCCGGAAAACTACCTTGTCGGCGTAATCGTAAAGCTCCCCGAGCGCGATGAACCCCCGTCGCTCGCAAAGCGTTCCCTGTCCGGCCTCACAACCGGAAACCCGGAAGGTCTGCGAATAGGCGTAAATGCACGGCTCGCTCTCCTGGGTCAGAATCCCGTCCCGCCGCCATGCGCGAAAATCGTCCCCCGCCCGCCGGTAAACATCCTGCGTCCCATTCCCATCAAACAGTTCGGGAAGTCCCAGGATGATGCGCACCAGGTTGTATGGGCTCCGCTGGTAATAGGCCTGCTGCATGGCCGGCGTGATCTTGTCATAGGGCTGCGTCACCACCTCTGCAAGCTTGACCTGCAAAGGGTTATAACGAAGCGCGCGAAATGGGTAGATTCGGGCCATACGTTAGGCGGTTACTGCGACGGTCGCAGCTTTCGACGCATTTTCCGTGCGGCCGTGCGCTTGC
>JAJYBT010000712.1 GCA_021778875.1 Acidobacteriota bacterium
CAGGGCTTCGCGGGGCGTGGTGCGCAGGGGCTCGGTGGAGCGGAAGAGCTCGACGGGACCGGCGACGGCGCGGATCTGGTCGGCGGTGATGGCGCCGGGGCGGTAGATGACCATGGGCGACTGGCAGGGGTCGAGGACGGTGGATTCGACGCCGTGCTGGGCCGGGCCGGCGTCGAGAATGGCATCGATGCGGCCGTCGAGGTCCTCCAGGACGTGGCCGGCGGTGGTGGGGCTGATGTGGCCGAAGGTGTTGGCGCTGGGCGCGGCCACGGGCACGCCCGCCAGGCGGATCAGCTCAAAGGCCACGGGGTGCGCGGGCATGCGGATGCCGACGAGCGGGCGGCCGGCGGTGACGGCGTCTGGCACGGCGGAGGAGCGCGGCACGAGGAGGGTAAGCGGGCCGGGCCAGAAGGCGGCCATCAGCTTTTCCGCCGCAGGCGGCAGGCTGGTTACGAGCGGCTGCAGCATGGGATTCTGCGCCACGGGCCCGGCGATATGCACGATGACGGGGTCCCAGGAGGGCCGCTGCTTGGCGGCGAAGATGCGGGCCACGGCGGCGGCGTCGAGGGCGTTGGCGCCCAGGCCGTAGACCGTCTCGGTGGGCAGCGCGACGAGGCCGCCCTCGCGCAGAATGCGGGCGGCGCGAGCCAGGGCTTCGCGGGCTGAGGGCGCGTCCAGGTGAGCCGGATCCACGGTAAGGCGCAGGGTCTTCACGTCTCTATTGTCGCTGTTTGCAGCCGGCAAAGCCACCTGCCGTATACTCACTGCTTACGATGGCGATTGAGACCGAGATCAAGTTTCGCGTGGACGACCTGGCCGGCTTTGCGGAACGGCTGCGACTGGCGGGCTTCCGCATGCAGACCCCGCGGGAGTTTGAAAGCAACGTGCTGTATGACACGCCGGATCGCCGGATGCGGGCGCGCACAGAGATCCTGCGCATTCGCCGGTATGCCGGGCGGTGGACGCTGACCCACAAGCGCATTCCCGACAGCGGCGTGGGCGAGGACCGGCACAAGCATCGCGTGGAGACGGAGACCGAGGTGGCCGATGGAGAGGCGCTGGCCGAGGTGTTCGTGTCGCTGGGGCTGGTGGCGGCCTTTCGCTATGAAAAGTGGCGCACCGAGTGGACGGACGGCGAGGGCCATTGCGTGCTGGACGAGACGCCGATCGGCAACTACGCCGAGCTGGAAGGCACGGCGGAGTGGATTGACCGGGCAGCCGCGCGGCTGGGGGTTGCGCACGCCGAATACATGACACTGAGCTATGGGCGGCTGTTTGACCTGTGGCGGCAGGAGCACCGGTGCGATGCGGAGCACCTGACCTTTGCCGCGGTGGCCGCGGCGTGCGGGAATGGCTGAGGGGAGTTTCGACGAAAAGAAAAAGGCCACGGCGGGAGGATAGGCTCCGCAGCCGTGGCCGTTGTGTTTTTGCGCCGGACTAGGACTCGGCGCCGTGGCACTTCTTGTACTTCTTGCCTGAGCCGCAGGGGCAGGGATCATTGCGGCCCACCTTGTCGCCGGCGCGACGCTGCGAGGGCTGCGAGGCTTCTCCGGCTCCGGCGCGCTGGGCGGCTTCCAACTCGCGCTGCTTCTTGCGGTGGAACTCCTTCTCCAGCGCGTCGATGGTGGTGGAGGGCTGGCGCACGGGGATGGGGATCTCGCGCGGCGCGGCCGCGACGGGAGCCAACTCCAGCAGGGCGCTGTCAGCGCTGGCCACGGGCGGCGCGGGCGGAACGGCGCGGCGCGGCTCCGGGGTGACGGTGACGGGCTGGCCATCGGGCCCGAGGATCTGCATGCGGAAGAGGAAGCGGACGGTGTCTTCCTGGAACTTCGTCATCATGGCTTCGAACATGTCGAAGCTCTCCCGCTTGTAGGCCACCAGGGGGTCCTGCTGCGCGTAGCCGCGCAGGCCGATGCCCTCCTTGAGGTGGTCCATGGAGAGGAGATGATCCTTCCACAGGCCGTCGATGACGCTGAGCATGACCATGCGCTCGTGGTAGCGCATGGTTTCCGCGCCGAGAATCTGCTCCTTGGTTTCGTAGTGGTGCTTGAGCTGTTCAAAGATGGCGTCGCCGAGCTCGTGGCGCGAGAGCTCGAGCGGCTGGATGCCGGCGGCGGCGAGGTCGACGCCGAACTGGCCCATCAGCTTGTCGTCGAGGCCCTTGATGTTCCACTGCTCGGGGTGCAGGTTTTCACCGGCAAACTCGTCGAGCTGGCCGCTGAGGATGCTGGTGACGTAGTCCTCGAGGATGAGCTCGCGCTGCTCGACGCCTTCGAGGAGCTGGCGGCGGAGGCCATAGACGGCCTCGCGCTGCTTGTTCATCACGTCGTCGTACTCCAGCAGGTGTTTGCGCGACTCGAAGTTCTGCGCTTCGACGGCCTTCTGCGCGCCCTCGATGCGCTTGGAGATCATCTTGGACTCGATGGGGACGCCCTCTTCCATGCCGAGGCGCTCCAGCAGCGTGCTGACCCACTGCTTGGCGAAGATGCGCATCAGGTCATCTTCCAGCGAGAGGTAGAAGCGCGAGGCGCCGGGGTCGCCCTGGCGGCCGGCGCGTCCGCGCAACTGGTTGTCGATGCGGCGGGACTCGTGGCGCTCGGTGCCGAGGATGAAGAGGCCGCCGGCTTCGATGACCCTGGCGTGCTCCTGCTTTGCGGCTTCGGAGTGAACGGCGAAGACCTCAGCCCAGTCGGTCTCGGCTACCTCGAACTCCTGACCCTGGTAGTAGAAGCGCTGGAAGCCGGCGGGCGCCATGGGATTGATGGCCCCTTCGGCCACGCTGATGGCGCGGGCGCGGTTCTTTTTGACGAGTTCCTGGCGGGACATGAACTCGGCGTTGCCGCCGAGCAGAATGTCAGTACCGCGACCCGCCATGTTGGTGGCGATGGTGACCATGCCGGAGCGGCCGGCCTGGGCCACGATCTCGAGATC
>JAJYBT010000713.1 GCA_021778875.1 Acidobacteriota bacterium
TTCCCGCATCAATCCTCCAGCAATTTGCTGCACCGCGCGCTGTGACTGCCGTCTGCATTGCCGCGCACGCCGCGCAGCGGGCCCTTCATGCTCAACATACTCCCCCGACTGAACAGCGCAGTTCGACAACGCCCGCACTCGCGTGCATGCGATTCGCCTCAGAAGGATCCGCGCTGCTCTTGAGGCTGCATTGTGCGCGCTCCCACGACGCGCGCGGGCGTGCCGATACAGCGCATGCCCGGCGGCACGTCGCTGAAAACCGAACTGCGGGCGCCGATGACCGCGCCGTGTCCGATGCGCACGCCGGGAGCAACGAAGACATCCGCGGCCAGCCACGCCTCCGATTCAATGACAACTTTGCGGGCGAAGATATCGAAGGTCGGGCGCGTATATTCATGCGAGCCGGTGCAGATGTAGGAACGCTGCGAAATGACGGCGCAATCGCCTATCTCGATTTCACCGAGCGTGTACAGCTCGACGCTGTCGCCGATCATGGAGTAGTCGCCAACCGTGAGCTTCCATGGATATGTCACGCGCACGCCTGGGCGGATGACGACGCCCTTGCCGATGGTGGCGCCGAACAGCCGCAGCAGCCACCGTCTCCATCCGTACATCACCTGCGGCGACAGCGCGAAGAGAGTTGCCTGCACGCACCACCAAAGCTGCACCCATGCAGCGGAGCGGCCGCGAAATCCCGGCGGGATTTTGAATTGGTCGAGCTGCTGATACTTGCGATTGGGAGCCACAGCCATGCGATCAACCTTTTGGGTCCGTCCTGATCTTCAGGCCGACATATTCAAGAGACAGCGTACTTCAAACGCTTACTCCAGCGCCGGGCCAATCACCCGGAGCAGGTCGCGCGTAGCGGCCTCGATGTCAAAATAGCGCAGAAATGCGCTTCGTGCGGCACCGCCCATCTGCTCGCGCCTGCCCTGGCTGAGAGAACAGAATTGCGTGATGAGCCGCCGCGTTCCCGCCAGGTCGTCGGGCTCAGCCATGCCCGCCTTTGCGGATTGAATCTCGCGCCAGATATTGACCTTGTCACTGACAAGAACCGGAGTGGAGCAGGCCATTGCCTCGGCAACAACGATGCCGAAGTTCTCCTGATGCGAGGGCAGAATCAGAGCTTGAGCAGACCGCAGCGCGCCCCACTTCACCTCGCCCCTCAACATCCCGGTCCAATGGATACGATCACTCACCTTCAGTTTCTTCGCAAGCTGCTTGAGTTCATTCGCCCATCCCACCTGATCTGGACCTGCCATCACAAGATTGAGCGTTGTTGTGCGAGCGGCAGTTTCCGCAAAGGCCTGAATGACGAGATCGCAGCCTTTTTTGGGATGAATGCGGCCCATGAACAGCAGGAAGGGCCTGCCCTGCAGGGCCGGCACGGCAGACTCAAAGGCTGCCCTTTCGACGCGCGCGTCGCCCTTCGCATCGGCAGTTCCGAAGGCAACGGTCTCTTCGTTGTAGGCATATCCCCAAAAGCTGTTGCGGCTGCGCGCTCTTTCTTCCTCGCAGGTAAAAAGAACAGCCTTGGCGTCCCGCAGCACGCGGCCAATGGCGAGCAACCAATAGATCTGCTTGGCGATGTGCTTGAGCGGGTACTTCTCGCGAAACCAGGGATCCATCATGCCGTGCGCAAAAACAAAATAGGGCGTGCCGGACTTGCGAAGAGCGCGCCATGCGCCAAAGGCCGAGTAGTCCCAGAGGCCGTGCAGAATTACCACATCAAAGCGCGCGGAATTTTTCTTGACCCATGCGGTCAGCCGCGGCGTATATGTGTAGCGAAGCACTCCAGGGCCTACGCCTGTTGCTTTAAACGGCATCGATTCATGCGCCATATCTTCGGGCAAGTCCAGGCTGACGACCTCAACGTGATGGCCGCGGCGCGTAAGCACCTCAGAGATGCGCAGCAGCGCTTCAATCGGTCCGCCGGACTCCGGCTTCACAGTCTGAATGACATGCAGCAGCCGGATGTGTTCCTGCCCGCGGGGAGCACGGCCCTGCACCGCATCGAGAAAGATGCGGTCAAATGCGAATTCGGACTGCTTTGCGACGCGCTCGAATTGCGCCAGAACGCATGCAGAGCGCCGGCTGAACAACTGCGGAACGGCGAGCCACCCTTCGATCTGCTGCACTGCCGCGGAAACGAACGATGCTTCCCTCGGAATGGCAGCAGATTGGCATTCGCTCATGGAAAGCATCTCGCCAATGCATCCGCGCTCCCGCGCAATCACCGGAATGCCGGAAGATATCGCCTCCCAGATCACCAGCGGCTCAGCTTCATGGCGATAGCTTGTCGGGAACAGCAGCACGTCCAGCGAGTCCAGAAATGAGTCCTTCTCGCTGCCGTAAACCGGTCCTATATAGTCAATCCCCGCACTTCGGCTGCGTGCCTCCTGGACCGCGCTCATAATATGCGCATCGTTGCACGGACCGGCGATGGAGAACTGCAAATCAGGATGGCGCTCGGCCAGCTGCGCGGCGACGCGCAGGAACTCAAAGATACCCTTCTCCCGCGTGAGTGCGCTGAAATATCCAATGCGCCGCACAGCCGTACGGACTTTGGGGGCAGAGCGAACGGACTGAAGACATGCATTGGAGATTACCTCAACGTTGCGCACTGTCTTGTAGCTCTCCTGCAGTTTCCTCTTCATCAGGCCGCACAGCATGATATGCGTCGCGGACTTTCCCGCGACAAGAAAGCAGAGCCTGGTCAGCAGCGATGTACGGTCAAGGTAAGCAAAGCTATGGTGATGAATATGAATTCTGGCGTGTCCAATCCGCCCGATTGCAAGAAAAATCAGATCGACTGCCTGCCGTGCTCCGCCTGACAGCGCCAAATAAAGCTGTGCCCCGCATCGCACCGCCGACAGTGCTTGCGCGATCTGCGACAAGCGGGTCTTCAGACACGGCCAATAGCCCTT
>JAJYBT010000714.1 GCA_021778875.1 Acidobacteriota bacterium
CAGCATGGGAAAAAGCGGGCTCTGGTCTTTTGTGGCCCAGGACTACACCGACCCGCGCGGACCCGATCAAACACTCGCTGCACCTGTGTTGATCATGGGCCACTACTTCCGCGCAATCGGCACGCCTCTCCTGCAGGGACGCTTCTTCACACAGGCCGACAACGCCGATAGCCGGCTTGTCACAATTGTGAACCAGCAATTTGCTGAGCATTATTGGCCGAACCAAAGCCCCATCGGAAAACAAATCCGCCTCGGCACACATGAGGAGAACACTCCCTGGATAAGCATCGTCGGAGAAGTCGCGAACGTAAAGTTAAGTTCTCCCGACCAGAATGCTGGCGAACAGTTTTATCTGCCTGTGGCACAGATCGAGAAGGATTACGGCGCCCTGGCCCTGCCAACAGACCTGAACGGCAACTTCGGCTACATCGTCCTGCGCTCTGGTCTGCCGCCAGAGCAGATGGAAAACTCCATACGCGCCGCCGTCCATTCCATCGATCCGCTCCTGGCGCTCACGCACCTCGAAACCATGGAGCAGGTCGTCTCCGCCAGTGAGGCGCCGCGCCGCTTCAACACGTTCATCATCGCGGCCTTCGCAATCGCCGCTCTCCTGCTCGCCGCTCTCGGCATCTACAGCGTCATCGCCTTCTCGGTCGCTGCGCGCGTGCAGGAAATGGCCATCCGCATGGCCCTCGGTTCGCAACGCTCCGGTATTGTCCGCATGATTCTCTTCTCCGGAATCAAGCTTGCCCTCGTCGGCTCGATCCTCGGGCTCGCCGGCGCATTCGCCGCATCTAGCCTCCTGCGCTCCATGCTCTTCGGCGTCAGCCCCTTCGATCCCATCGTGATGGTGATCGCCGCCTGCGTTGTCTTCGCGCTCACCATCGTTGCCTCGGCACTCCCCGCCCGGCGCGCGGCCTCCGTCGATCCTATGAAGGCCCTGCGCAGCGAATAACCCTACCCCTCTACAGCTCCCGCTTGAACAGCGGCGTCGCCAGCAGCAGCGAACCAAATCCGAACGCCAGCAGAAACATCAGGTCAAACTTGATCGCCACGAGCCCGCCGTCCTTGATCAGGATGGACTTCAACGCGTGCACCGCATACGTGAACGGATCCACCACCGCAATCGCCCGCAGCCACTTCGGAAACGCTTCAATCGGATAAATCGCACCACTCGGGAAAAACAACAGCGTGTTCAGCACTCCAAACATTGCCCGCGGCACCAGCGGATCATCCACCCGCACCATCAACAGAAACATCATGCCGTTAAACGCAATCGACGTCGCCACAATCAGCAACGCCAGTTGAAAAACAATCTCCGGATGGAAAATCACTCCCAGCCCTGCCAGGAGCGAGCCGATCACCGTCAGGCTCACGCCGGAAAGCACCGCCTTGATTGCGCCCGCCACGTTCAGCCCCAGCACCAGTTCCCATTTCGTGATCGGTGTAACCAGGTACCCCTCATGTACCCCGCGCGCCTTGTCATCGATATAAAGCATCCCGCCGCCGATCATCACCGACACGTACATCGCCAGCACAATTGAACCCGCCAGCAGAAACTTCATGTACGCCACATACGGATACAGCTCGACCACCTGCAGCGTGATCTTCTTCACCACCATCGGCTGGATCACCGGCTGGTTCAGCGCATCCACCAGCGATTGCATCTCGCTCTCCAGGCTGCTGCTCACGAACTGATCGGAGTTGTCCACTACCAGTCCGATCTGCGGCGAGTCTCCTGCCAGTACCCGCCGCGAATACTGCGCCGGAATAATCACTGCCGCATCAATCTTCCCCGTGCGCACATCCCGCTTCGCGTCGTCCTCATTACTGTAGGGAATCGTCTCGAACGTCCGCAGATTCGCCGCAACCGCCTTGAAGGCCTCGTCCAGCTTCACCGCCTGCTGGCCGTGGTCGTAGTCCACCACGCCCACACGCGCGCCCGTAATCTTGCCGCCAAACGCATTGCCCAGAATCACCAGTTGCACCAGTGGCAGCAGCATCGACATCAGCATTAGCGCCGGCGAGCGGAAGAACTTCCGCATCTCGCGCTCGACAATCGCCATCATCCGGTTCATGGCTGCATCCCCGGCCGCGGGGGCATCACAAAGCTCGGTCCCTTGACCTGCTCATCCCGCAGCTGCCGCCCCGTGTAGTAAACAAAAACATCATCCAGCGTCGTGTTCTGCACGCTCAGCGCTTTGATCGGATCATTGTTCTTCACCGCCAGTTCCACCAGTTGTGTCGTCGTCAACGAGCCGTCGTCGGACATAATCCGGTACGTCCCTGGCCCGTGCGACTCCACCCCCGTCACGCCGCTCAGATTCTTCAGCTGCTCTTCGCGTTCCCGGCCGTTGCCTCCAAAGCGAATCTCAATCACACTCGATCCCGGCACGCTTGCCTTCAGCCCCAGCGGAGTGTCCAGCGCGACCAGCTTTCCATGGTCCACAATCGCAATCCGGTCGCACAGATTGTCTGCCTCTTCCATGTAGTGCGTCGTAATCAGAATCGTCAGCTTCATGCTCGTGCGCAGCTTGTCCAGCATCTCCCACACCGCCACGCGCGATACCGGATCCAGCCCCGTCGTCGGCTCATCCAGAAAAAAGATCTTCGGGTTGTGCACCAATCCGCGCGCAATCTCCAGCCGCCGCCGCATACCGCCGGATAGCGTCTTCGTCTGCGCTTCGCGCCACTTCGTCAGATCGACCGCTTCCAGCAGCCGCGTAATGTTCCGCTCCCGCTCCGCGCGCGGCACGCCATACAGCTTGGCGTAAATCGAAAGATTCTCCTCCACCGTCAGATCAATATCACTCGTCAGCGCCTGCGGAATCACCCCGATCAAATGCCGCACCGCATTCGGGTCCCGCATCACGTCGTGCCCGGCAATCAACGCCCGCCCCGCCGTCACCGGAATCAGCGTCGTCAT
>JAJYBT010000715.1 GCA_021778875.1 Acidobacteriota bacterium
TCGCAGTTGCAGACGGCCGACTGAGGGAACTGCCATGCGGGCCCAGAGCGGACGGCGGGAGCCAGCGCGGAGTGATCGGCAGCCGCAGCAAAACCAGGATGCGGCGGATCGGGATTGCTGACTACGCCAAGCCGCAAAAACACAGATTGCGCTGCGCAGGGGCGCGGCATGGTTTTAATGCAGATTTCGGGGACAGGACACCGGAAGAAGGAGCAAGGATGAAGCGGTTGCAGAACTTTATCGAAGGCGCGTGGCGGGCTTCAAGCGGGAGCGAGACGCTGAAAGTGATCAATCCCGCTACGGCAGAGACGCTGGCGGAGGTTCCGCTTTCACCGGCGGCAGACGTGAACGCAGCCGTGGCGGCGGCGGAACAGGCATTTATCGAGTGGCGGCGCACACCGGTGGTGGACCGCATTCAGCCGCTGTTCCGTTTGAAGACGCTGCTGGAGGAGCACCGCGAGGAACTTGCGCTCTGCATTACAAGCGAATGCGGCAAGACGCTGGCCGAGAGCCGCGCGGAGATTCTGCGCGCGGTGGAGAACGTGGAGACGGCGTGCGCGATGCCGATCCTGATGCAGGGCAAGAACTGCGAGGATATTGCGCGGGGCATCGACGAGCACATGATCCGGCAGCCATTGGGCGTGGCGGCGGCAATTGTGCCGTTCAACTTTCCGGCAATGATCGCGTTCTGGTTTTTCCCTTATGCCGTAGCGGCAGGCAATTGCTTTTTGCTGAAGCCCTCGGAGCGCGTACCGCTGACGTCGCAAAAACTGTTCGAACTGATCCAGGCCGCGGGATTTCCGCCGGGCGTGATGCAACTGGTGAACGGCGGACGCGATACGGTGAATGCGATTCTGGATCATCCGGGCATTCAGGCCATCAGCTTTGTCGGATCGACGGCAACCGCGAGGTATATTTACAGCCGCGCGGCGGCGAATGGCAAGCGGGCGCAGTGCCAGGGAGGCGCGAAGAATCCAGTCGTGGTGATGGCGGACGCCGATATGGAGATGACGACACGGATTCTGGCGGACTCAGCATTTGGCTGCGCAGGACAACGGTGCCTGGCGGCATCGGTGGCAATTACTGTGGGCAAGGCACGGGCAGGTTTCACCGACCAGATTGCCGCGGCAGCCAAGAATCGCAAGACGGGTTATGGCGCTCTGCCCGACGTGGAGATGGGCCCGGTGATCTCAGCCGAGAGCAGGGCTCGCATCGAAGGGTTGATTGCCAAGGGCGAGCAGGCAGGGGCGCGCGTGCTGGTGGATGGGCGGGGCAAGAAGGTGGCGGGATACGAGGATGGCTACTTCGTATTGCCCACGGTTCTGGATGAGGTGCCGCCGGAGTGCGAAACCGCGCGCACGGAGATTTTTGGACCGGTGCTGAGCCTGATTCACGCGCAAACGATCGAGGAAGCGATTGCACTGGTGAACAGCCGGAGTTACGGCAATATGGCCTGCATCTTTACGACCGACGGCGCGCATGCGCGACGATTTCGCTACGAAGTGAATGCAGGCAACGTGGGCATCAATGTGGGCGTCGCGGCCCCGATGTCGACGTTTCCATTCAGCGGATGGGGCGAGAGTTTTTTTGGAGACCTGCACGCGCAGGCGCAGCACGCAGTGGAGTTCTATACGCAGACGAAGGTCGTGGTGGAGCGGTGGCCCAAGGATTGGAGCCGGAAGTTTTGAGCAACCGCCGCGGAGGGACGAGCCTTCATTTCGCGGTCACTGGCGCACAGGCGCATGGAGACGCCCGGTTATCGCGAAGCGATGAGAGGCGTCCCTTCACCGGCCGGATTGTCTTCGATGCCGGATCGTATGGACAGCATTGCCGCCGGGATACGGCGACGCAGACGCCGCGCCGGCGACGGGAGCAGGCGCAGAGATTGCGCAGGAAAAGGAGGATGCATGCGTGAACTGCTGGTTGGCAACGCGCCCTGTTCGTGGGGATCGCTGGAACATCAGGATCTGAGCCAGGCAATCCAGTACAACCAAATGCTGGACGAGCTGGTGGAGACGGGCTATACAGGGACGGAGCTGGGGGACTGGGGCTACATGCCGACCGATCCGACACGGCTGAGCGAGGAGCTGAAAGAGCGGAACCAGGTGACGATGCTGGGAGCGTTTGTGCCGGTGGCGCTAAGAAATCCTGCCGCGCATGCCGAGGGCACAGCGAGGGCCGTGAAGACAGCGAAACTGATTGCGGCGGTGGCTACGACACAGGCGCCGTTTCTGGTGCTGGCAGACGATAACGGCACGGATCCGAAACGAACCGCGCTGGCAGGGCGAATCCGGCCGGAGGACGGACTGAGCAGGGACGAATGGGCTGTTTTTGCCGGCGGGGCGGACCGGGTGGCGGAGGCCGTGTTCAGCGAAACAGGACTGCGCACGGTATTTCATCATCACTGCGCCGGGTACGTGGAGACTCCGGATGAGATTGAGATGCTGCTTCACCTGACCCATGGAGAAAGCCTGGGACTGGTGTTTGACACCGGGCACTACGTGCATGGAACCGGCCGGGAGGAGATCGATCTGAAAGCGGCGCTCGATCGCTTCAAGGAACGAATCTGGTACGTGCACCTGAAAGATATCGAGCCGAATGTCTCGCGGCGATGCCGCGATGAAGGGTGGGACTACTTTACTTCGATGCGGAGAGGGCTTTATCCCGAGCTGGGCAAAGGATGCGTGGACTTCCCTGCCCTGCTGAGCTGGCTGGGCCGCCACGCCTACGAGGGCTATGTGCTGGTGGAGCAGGATGTGCTGCCTGGGATGGGCACTCCGAAAGAGAGCGCGGCGCGAAACCGGGAATACCTTCGGACCATTGAAGAGAGCTATCGGCTTTCAGCGACAGGTTCTTAGCTGGTGCGCGCGGGGCCTGGCTTTATGCAGAGCCGGCGCGAAGCATGGATATTCGAGCGCTCGCA
>JAJYBT010000716.1 GCA_021778875.1 Acidobacteriota bacterium
GCTCCCCAAAGGCATCGAGCGGCTGGGCGCGGCGCTTGAGATGCTGCATACCTACTCGCTTATCCACGACGACCTGCCCGCGCTGGACAACGACGATTTGCGCCGCGGCAAACCGACATGCCACGTCGTCTTTGGCGAGGCCATCGCCATTCTGGCCGGGGACGCCCTCCAGACCCGCGCCTTCGAGGTGCTGGCCGGGCTGGACGCGCCGCCCGCCGCAACCGTGCAGATCATCGGGCTCATCGCCAACGCCGTGGGCACCGTGGATGGCATGATTGGCGGCCAGGTGCTGGACCTGGAAAGCGAGCACCTGAAGCCCACCCCGGAACTGGTGGAAGCCATTCACCGCGCCAAAACCGGCGCACTGATTCGCGTCAGCATCGTCGCGGGAGGCGTCTACGCCGGCGCAGCCGCGGACGATGTAGCCCGCCTGGACACCTTCGGGCGCAAGGCAGGGTTGGCTTTCCAGATTGTGGATGATGTGCTCGACATGACCGTGGACTCAGCCCACCTGGGCAAGACTGCAGGCAAGGATCAGGCAACCGAGAAGGCTACCTGGCCGGCCGTCTATGGCATCGAACAAAGCCAGCGCGACGCCGCCAGCCTGATTGACGAGGCCTTTGCCGCGCTCGCGCCCTACGGCAGCCGTGCAGACGGCCTCAAGGCGGTTGCGCGGTACCTGGTGGAGCGGAAGAATTAGGGCATGTTGTCTGAAGCTGACATTCTTGGCGCGCTGCGCGACTGCTTCGACCCCGAGGTCAAGCTCAACCTGGTTGATCTGGGGCTGATCTACGGCGTCGCCACCGGTCCCGATCCTGACTCCGCCCCGGCGTGGCCGCGGCAGTGGGTCAAGGTCACCATGACGCTGACCACCCCGCACTGCCCCGCCAGCGGGCTCATCTTTGAACAGGTGCATAACCGCCTTGCGGGCATCCCGGACATCAGCAAGGTGGAAGTGGACCTGGTGTGGGAGCCGAAGTGGACACCCCACCGCATCAGCGAGGCCGGGCGCAGGCAGCTAGCGCTTTAAGCTTCGCTCGCGGCCTTTGCTTCTGTCTGCGTCTCGGCCTTGCTCAGCACCTGCCCCAGCGACTCCCGCCTGGCCGTGAATTCCTCGACCGTGCTTTGCACCTGGCCGATCATGTCCTGCACATGGTCCACATAGCCGGGAAGCTGCTTCCACCAGGTACGCAGCAACTCCTGCTGGTCAAGCATCGCCAGAGTTGTGCCGGTGGCGGCCGCGGCCATGGCTGCCCGGCGCTGGCCGGTCAGCAGCAGAAGGCCACCCGCAATCAGCGATGCACCCGCCGCAATCTTGATCCAATCCGTCGAATCATCCCGCTCGATTCGCGGACTGGCCGCAACGTTCTTGTCTTTTCTGGGAGCTGTCGCAGACATGCACCCTCCTTTTGCTATTTGTGGGCTTCACCCTGAGCCTCGGACGGGCCTGATGCAGCACAGAGTCCATGCTACCCGCAATTGCCGCAATCCTTGCGCACTTTTCCCGACCCATTCTTACGGAACGGCCTCATTCCAGGTCAAAATCGCGCAGCGGCCTGCCTTCGGGCGCGTCCTTGGCCTTGCGCAGCGCCTCGGCAAATTTCTTTTCGAGCAGGTCGGTCTTGTTCTTCTCCGCCTCGACTGACTGGCGGAAGATCGATTCCTTGCGGTCGTCCTGCTCGCGCATGTGCTGGGCAGCGGTGGCAAGGTCCTCGAACATCCGCTTGCGCGGGACGGAGGTATGGCTCACGACCAGCCCGGTGGCCGCATCCACCCTGATCATTGCCCCGCAGTCCGGGCAGGCTACCTCAAACGTGGTTTCCTTCGATTTCGCCATGGCGTTCCTTGCCTGATTGTATGCGCATCGGTCAGGTCTTCGCACCTGGCCCGGACCCGACCGCATGGAGCCCGGCGCGAAATAAGCGCATCGCGCGCTGCAATGTGAATCATGTTCAGCGGGATGGTGCCGATAAGCAATCTACGGTTCAAAGGAGGACCCAAGTCACATGTTGACCGCAATCTCAGCCAACGCGGCGCCCCAGGCGGTCGCCCCCGCGCCTTCCCCGGCATCCGCACCCGCCGCCTCAGCCGCAACCAGCCGCGCCACTGCGCAGGACACGGCAACCATCAGCCCTGCCGGACAGCAGGCAGCACATGCCACGGACGCAGACCACGACGGCGACAGCCACTAAAACAGTCCCGCCACGCCAGGCCGGCTCGGACGTGCAACACAAGCGTAAAGGCCCTGCTCGTGAGAGCAGGGCCTTTGTTCCAGTGGAGCTCTCCGCGGCGCGGCGTCAGTGCTTCTGCGTTGCCGAGGCAATCTTGGCTTCCCCTTCGGCAATCACGCGGAGCGCCTCGTTGTATTTCTCTTCGCTCTCTCCGGCTTCCTTCCAGAGCTTCAGGCCGCGATCGAGCTGCTGCTCGGCGCGGGGCACATCAATTTCCTCCGGCTTGAGCGCGTCGGAGGCCAGAATCGTCACGCGGTCGGGCAGCACCTCGACGAATCCCCAGTTGACGTTGTAGCGCTCGTCGCCGTCGGGCCCATCGTGCAGGGTCACGTCGCCGGCGCCCAGCTCGGCCACCAGCGGGGCATGCCCGTAGAGCACTTCGAGGTATCCCGACTTCGACGGCAGCTCAACGGAACGCGCCATGTGCTCAAAGAGAACACGCGCCGGAGTCACAAGCCGGACCCGAAGTTGATTGGTTGCGTCTGCCATAAATTCCTTCCAGATGTCAGAAAGCAGAAATCAGGGAACAGTAAAAAACCTTTGGCCCGTGTCGCTAAGTCAACTGATCCCTGACCCCTGACCCCTGTTACACCGTTGCCTTCAGCTTCTCCGCGGTTTCGAGCACTTCCTCGATGGCGCCCTTCATGTAGAAGGCCTGCTCGGGAATGTCGTCATACTTGCCCG
>JAJYBT010000717.1 GCA_021778875.1 Acidobacteriota bacterium
AACTACCAGAACCTTTTTCCCTTTGAGCTCCATCATCACGTCTATCCTTGGGCTTTTGCGCAATCGGCGACTTCTCTATTGTGCACCGCGGCGGGCAGGCTAGCGCAGTTTCAGGGTGGTGAGTGCAAACAGTGCAAACACCAGCGCGCCAATCCAGAAGCGGGCGATCACTTTGGACTCATGCCAGCCCAACTGCTCAAAATGATGATGCAGAGGGGCCATCTTGAAGATACGCTTCTTGTTGCGCAGTTTGTAGCTGCCCACCTGCAGCATCACGGAAAGCGCCTCGAGAATGAAGATGCCGCCAATGAACGGCAGCAGCAGTTCCTGGCGGATGACGACCGCAACCGTGCCGATGGCACCGCCCAAAGCCAGCGATCCCACGTCGCCCATGAAAATCTCAGCCGGGTGCGCGTTATACCAGAGAAAACCGATGGAAGCCCCGACCATGGCTCCGCAAAAAACGGTCAGTTCGGCCACCAGGGGCATGCGCTGCAGTTCCAAGTAATCGGCAAAGACCACGTGGCCGCTGACATAGGTGAGCACCGTCAGTGCGCCGGCGGCGATGATGGTGCAGCCAATCGCCAGTCCGTCCAGGCCATCCGTCAGGTTCACCGCATTGGTGGAGCCCATCAGCACAAACACCACGAACGCCACGAAGGGAAGGAAGGCCAGAAAGCCCAGATGCGGCAGCGAGGCAGCCCAGTGCCACTGCATGTCAGGCCGCAGACTCTTGGCAAATGGCACAGACATGTTGGTTGAAAACATCTTGAACTGCGCCAGCACCACCAGCGAAACCGCAACCAGGGCCGCGGCCAGCATCTGCCAGAAGAGCTTGGCCCGCGCCGTGAGCCCCAGGCTGCGCCGCTTGACCACCTTGATGTAATCGTCGGCAAAGCCGATGGCCCCGAACGCGAGCGTCGAGAACACAGTGACCCAGATAAACGGATTGGAAGGATCGGCCCACAGCACCGTGGGCAGCAGAATGGCAATCACAATCAGCACGCCACCCATGGTGGGCGTGCCCGATTTCTTCTGGTGCGATTGCGGCCCCTCTTCCCGGATGTATTGGCCGATTTGGAACTCGCGCAGCTTCTGAATCACGTACGGCCCGATAAACAGCGCAATCAGCAGCGCCGTGAGCGAGGCAAAGGCCGTGCGAAACGTCAGATAGCGGAAGATGCGGAACGGGTGAAAAAACGGATACAGCTTTTGATAGAGCAGCCAGTAAAGCAAAGGGCCTCCCGAGCCGGATTGAGGCAGTTTCAGGTTGATTCTACAGGGCTGGACGCGAATGCGGCTGTGGATGCGGCCTGGCCTGCTTCGGTTTCGACTGCCGCTTCAACTCCGCCGCAAAGGCCCGCTCGCGATCATCGATATAGCTGCGGTAGCCCTGCGGATCGATGAATGCGTTGCGATCGCCGGCCTTCCAGCGCGCATACTTCTGCTGCAACCCGAAATAGCCGCCGTGCGCTCCAAGAAACACATCGCACTTGAGGGACTTCAGCACTTCAAACTCATGCGCATAGTCCTCGGCAATCCGCGGATACTCCGTGTTCCCAACCAGCTTGTAACCGGGATTCACATTGGGGCTGCCGACAATGACCACGTGAAGCGTTCTGCCCGCCTCCGTCTCGTCCAGGGTCCAGGTTGTCGTCCCCTTTGTGTGCCCTGCGGTCAGATGCGCGGTTAGAACAGTATCCCCCAGGCGCACCTGGTCGCCATCGTGCAACACGCGGTCCACGTGCGTCGGCGGAAACCACATGGACTTGTCCGCGGCGTAGTTGAAATCATTTCTCCCGCCCGACTCCACCACAGGCACATCCGCGTCCATGACGAAATAGTGTGCCCCCGTCATGCGCTTGATCTCGGCGCTGCCTGCGCAGTGGTCGTAATGCGCGTGGCTGATGAGCAGGATTTTTATGTCGCTGAAGCGGAAGCCGAGTTCCTCAACGCTCTTTCTGATCAGCGGCACAGAAGACTCAAGACTGCTGTTGATGAGAATGTCGCCCTGCGGCGTGACAAGAAGGTAAGACGCGAGGTCCGCGCTGCCCACGTAATAAAGGTTGCCCGCGATACGAAACGGGGAAAACGGCTTGGTCCACGCAGGGTCCATGGCCGCGACGGGTATCGCCAGCAGACAGGCCGCCGACAGCACCATACCACGCAAAAGGCTCCTCAACCTCACTGCGCCTCCGTGAATGCCGTTTGATTCCTGACAGCCTCGATTGCCCTCTCCAGGCGCACGCCGCGCGAGCCCTTTACAAGAACCACATCTCCTTCGCGCAGATTCTGCTTGAGCCACTGACCTGCAGCATCGGCATCCGGCAGAAACAGCGACGCCACGCCTCCTGCACAAGCCGTCGTAGCCAGATGCACTGCGTTGCCGCGCACACCCACCACGATATCAAGACCACTCTCGGCAGCGGCTTTGCCGCACGCAATGTGGAACTCGGGGCCTTGCTCGCCCAGTTCGAGCATTTCGCCAGCCACCAGGATGCGGCGACGCGCAGGACGCGCGGCCAGGGTGTGAATCATGGAGCGCAGCGCCTCTGGATTGGAGTTGTAGCAATCATTGAGCAGCGTAACGCCGCCAATCTCAATTACCTCTCCGCGCTTGTCGCCGGCCGTCAGCGACTCAAGAGCCTTGACGGCCGCATCCAGCTCAACTCCCGCCTCAAGAGCCACAGCAAGCCCCGCCATTGCATTTGAACCATTGTGCGCGCCAAGCAGGCGCAGCGTGAATACGCCCTCGCGCTCCGCCGCTCGATAGCGCACATGCAGACCTGCCAGGTCTTCGCTCTCCTCAATAATCTGCGGATCGGCGCACGGTCCGTCGCCGAAGTACACGACCTTGCCAGGAAAGTCGCGGCCAAACTGCGAGACATACGGGTCCGAGCAGTTCAGGAAAG
>JAJYBT010000718.1 GCA_021778875.1 Acidobacteriota bacterium
GAAGCCAATCCCTGGCCGCGGCGTTTCGTGAGCTTCGTGCGCCGCTGTGCAAAGAGTGCGCCGATGCGCCCGGCGGCCAACGCATGATCGCGTGGGGCCTTTACGCACTTGCGGCGCGCGGGGAAATAGTTTAGGTTTTTCTAATAGGCTTTGACCCGGTACCGTGCCACGCGGCCGGTGTGTCTGCCCGGATGGGCGGCGCATGCGGGCGCCGAAGGGGGCCATTAGAGCATGAGTGCGATCGGGCACACGCAGCGTTCAGCCGCGCACGTCGCAGAGGCCGAGGTGCCCTCTGATAACGGGCCTGCCAACCGTCCTGATTGGCAGAGCAGCGGGCTCGGCTTGCCGCTGCAGCTGCAACTGGGCGCACTGGCACTTCTCGGGACGCTGGTGCTGCTGTTCGGCGTCGAGCCAGCCTGGCGCACGCCGCTTTCCGTGCTGGCCTTCGCTCTGACCGCCGCGGTGGCCGCGCTGGCGCTTCTCCTGCAGCGGCGCATCGGGCGCGAGCTTCTGCAGCCGCTGGCGCATCTGCGCAGTTGGGCGGCCCGTGTGCGCTCCGGCAACCTCTCAGAGCGCATTTCGCAGCCTCAGTCCCGCGCGTTTCGCAACCTCGCGCAAGATCTGAACGGTCTCGGCGAGATGGTCTGCGGCCTGTCGGTGGAGATGGAAGCGCGGGTGCAGAAAGCCACCCACCGCATCGCCCAGAAGACCCGCTCGCTGGAGATCCTCTGCGATGTGGCGGCAACCATCAACACCTCGCGTGATCTAGACCAGCTGCTGAGGAAATTTCTGGAAATCATCAGCGAGGTGGTCGAGGCCCGCGGTGGTCTGGTCCGACTGCTGACCCAGGACGGGCAGCTGCGGTTGGTCGCGAGCGAAGGAATTGATGAGGAGATCGTGGGTCGCGAGCGCTTGGTACCAGTGGGGCAGTGTCTGTGCGGCAGGGCGGCTTCGGGGCGCTCAGTTCAATCCCATGGCGCGGAGGCTTGCCGCTGCGTGCTCGGTCGGCCGGTCGTGGCCTGCGACGAGCGCATGGAAATGCTGGCCGTGCCGTTGACCTACCGCGGACGGGTTCTCGGCATATACAACCTGTTTCTGGAGCGGCCGCTGCCATTTCCGCGGGAGGATCTGAACGATCTGCTCAGGAATATCGGCCGCCACCTCGGCATGGCGATTGAAAAGGCGCGCCTCGACGAGGAGGCCAAGCGGCTCAGCGTGGTGGAGGAGCGCACCATGCTCGCGCACGAGCTGCACGATTCCCTCGCTCAGACGCTGAGCAGCCTGCGCTTCCAGGTACGCACGTTGGACGACACTCTGCAGGCGGGCGATCAGCCGGCGGTGCGGAGCAATCTCAGCCGCATCACCAACAGCCTGGATGAAGCCAATCGGGAGCTGCGTGAACTACTGGTGCAGTTCAGGGCGCCGATGGAGCGCAGCGGCCTCGTTACGGCGATTGAGAAGGTCGTGGAAGGCTTTGCCCACGACAGCGGCGTCGATATCTTCCTTCAGCAGGAATGGCACGATACCCGGCTGCCGGCACATCTGGAGATGCAGGTGCTGCGGATCGTTCAGGAGGCTTTGGCGAATGTGCGCCGGCACGGACAGGCCCGCCACGTGCGCGTCATCCTGCGTGACGAGGAGGCTGAGAATACCGCTTGGGTGCTGATCGAAGATGACGGCGTCGGCTTCAGGCAGAGCGATATCGAGGAGCGTCCCGGGGAGCATCTCGGTCTTTCAATCATGCAGGACCGGGCCCGCCGTCTTGGCGGGGCCCTGCGGGTTGAGAGCGAAGTGGGTGAGGGTACGCGCGTCATACTCGCATTCCCCTTGCCCGGCGAGCTCCGACTGCCTGTGCAGGCGGTCGGGTAGACGGTCCATGCACGTCCTCATCATCGACGATCACACGCTGTTCCGGGCCGGATTGAAGGGTCTCTTGGAGCGGCGCGGTATCACAGTCAGCGTCGTGGGCAACGGCGAGGATGGCGTGCGCTTGGCCGCGCAGCTCCAGCCCGATGTCGTGCTGCTCGATCTGCGCATGCCCGGAATGAACGGCCTGCAGGTGCTGCAGCGCCTGCGCGAAGGCGGCCTCGGCCGGCCGGTGGTGATGCTGACCACCAGCGATGATGAGCGTGATCTGGTCGGCTCACTGCGTTGCGGCGCGCAGGGCTACTTCCTGAAGGACATGGACCCTGATGCGCTGGTGCAGGCGCTCCACGAGGTTCTTCAAGGCAAGACCGTCGTCACTCCCGAACTCACCACAGTTCTCGCGGAGGTGGTGCAGCGTGGCGAAGCGAACGGCGAGACACCGCATGCGCTGTTCGAGGGGCTCACGCCGCGGGAACTTGAAATCCTGCGTCATCTGGCCGAAGGCGAAAGCAACAAGATCATCGCCCGCTGTCTAGGCATTTGCGACGGGACGGTCAAACTGCATGTAAAGGCGATCCTGCGCAAGCTGGGGCTCTCCTCGCGTGTCGAGGCCGCCGTGTTCGCCGCGCAGCGGGGCCTGGGTGGCAAACCGTGCGCCCCCGCAAATCTGTCGCGCATTTGATCGGCGAATAACGCGCTGCCAAGCGCGAAGCGCGCGAGATCGCCGGCAATCGCATCCAGGCGCCATTGATGAGGATCCGGCTTGGCAAGCGGGCGAGGGGTGGTGTAGCATGCACTCCCTCCGAAGCGCGATATGTCATTGAATTTCAATGACTTAAGAGATAATTCTGCGCCGCGATGTATGGATGCCGAGTTCTCGACGGCGTCGGAGCGGGTCCCGGTGTCCACCCCTGGGACCCAATTCGCACAAGGCTAGGTGGCAGAGTGGTCATGCAGCGGCCTGCAAAGCCGTCTACGCCGGTTCGATTCCGACCCTAGCCTCCAAGATGCACGAACTTCAGGCCCAGCGTTACGCAGCACA
>JAJYBT010000719.1 GCA_021778875.1 Acidobacteriota bacterium
CGAATCGACGATCCGTTGCTGATTACCGGCGTCAGCAGTCCGCTCACCCGGCTCGTCGCGTTGGCCGGATGATGCAGATAGGGCAAATAGAAGATGGGAAGCCCAAGAAACTCGAAGAACGCATTCTTTGTCGATGCCTTGTCGTTGGCCAGTTCGATGGAGTGCGCGATGATCCGCCAGTCAGGGTGAGGAAGCCGGCAGTTGGTGATCGAGCCGTCAATTATCCGGTATTGACCCTCCCCCTCCTGCAGCAGCACCCGGCCCGAGAACAGCAGCGGGTTCGGCGTCGAATACACCGCTGTGCGCCCCATCGTGCGCACGCCCTCAGAGCCTTTCACGTTGTAGTAGCGCGCGGTGTGCATGTTCAGCCGCATGTCGCCGTGCGTGGCACTGATGAGCACGTCGTAGGGTCCGCCGGTAATCTGCAGATGTCCATCGGCTTCCAACTCGGTGGTCGTCCGGTTGTAGACCACCTTGTCGGCACGAATCGTGTAATCGCGGTAATGGCCCACCACATCGCCGGTAAGGGTCAAAGTATCGTTGGACCACTCCTGGCGCTCCGCCTCCCACTCGACGGGCGTTCCGGTTGCCGGCTCCGGTTCCGGCTCGGCCACGGGCACCATCTCCTGGCCAGGATCGTCTGGCAAAGCGTTAGGAACTGCCATGCCAGTGCCCTGGCCGGGGCCGCTGTCCGCGGATTGCACCTGATGTACCGCTTTGGTTAACACTTCGGGTGCCTGAGCGCCCAGTTGCAAGTGACAGACGGTAATCAGCGTGATACATACTAAGTAACGAGAACGCATCCCAACACTCAGACCGGTGTAAGGCCCAGCATAGCAAAGCTGGCTCGTTGGCATAGGATGGGTTCAACACTACTCTGGCAACTCAAAAAGTCGGGTCGATTTCACGGTCGCGGATTCCCAACCCCGAGGCCCGCTCCTGCTTTTCTCTGCGAGCACCTTATCTCAAAACATGGGCAACATCCCGCGCTGTCCCGATTTCGCTTCGGGCTACATTGCGGTCGATTTCCGCGGTTCGGGCTCGAAAGCCAGCCCCGCCGCGCTGGGAGGGCCACCGAGCTTTGAGTACATCGGCAAATACGGCAACTCTCTTCCCTACATGGAAGCAGGAAGTCAATCAGCGCGTCGCCGCCCATATGCGCAGCAAGACCGCGCAGGCGAGCAGAACTTCGTCGCCCTCAGAAGGCCGGCAAGCCCCCGCAGGCCGCGCCGCGCAGGCTGCCGCGCGCGTAGCCGAGCGGTTCGCTCATGCCCCCAGCTACAACGAAGCACTGGCCGATGAGGCTCGCGCCGCAGTGCGCGCCGCCAAGGCCGCATCCAGGGCCGCCCAGGAGGCGCAGGCCGCCTTCCAATACGTCCTCGAAGGGCTGGAAGCCGCTTCAACCGCCGAGCCTTCCGTTGAACCTGTGTGGGAGCCCAAAAACCAGCCTACGCTCGTCCGTGAGCGCCATGCCGGGCCGGTTCTGGCGCCGGCGCCGCAGATTCCGCCCGAGCCCCTCCATTTTCACCAGGCCCCATTGGAAGAAGCCCCATTGATTACCTCTCTCTGGGAGCCGGAGCTGCCCGAGCACTCAGCCGAGCGCGTCAGTGAATATCGCACCGCCATCTCTGAAACCGGCGCCACGGAATGGCATGAGCCCGCTTCGGCCTTACATGGCTCGTACTTCCCGGTGAATCCCGACGCTGAAGATATTTACACCGTCGAGCCTGCTCAACCCATTTATGCCAATCTCATTGAGTTCCCGCGCGAGATGGTCGCTACGCGCAGGATGCGCCCGCGGCTCGCCGAGGGGCCGCTGGCTGCGGCAGACGCAGAGTCGCAACTGAGCATCTTTGAGGTTGACCCCGGCGCCATCTCCACCGAGCCCGCGGCAGCCGTGGTTGACGTGCCGGCCGTGCCGGACTGGATGCGTCGAGAGTTGATACGCCCGGAGTTTTCGGACATCGAGCTGAAAGCGCAACCGTGGGAGGATATCCTCGAGGAACCAGAACCCCAGGCTGCGGCGGCGACCGCTGTAGAGCCGGCACCCATGAGCCGGCGCCTGCTGTCCATCGTGGTGGACTGCGCCCTCATCGCTGCGGCCTTTCTGTCAGCTGCCATGCTGATTGCGGCCCATACCAGCCGGCTCCCCGGCCCGCGCACCGTGGAGATGGGCGCCGCGCTTGCCTTGCTGGCCATCGGTGTCGCCTATCAGGCATTCTTTTTCACCTTGGCCAAGGCCACTCCGGGCATGAGGTATGCCGGCATCGGGCTCAGCACCCTCGACGGCTTCAACCCCAGCCGCGCGCAACGCTGCGGGCGCCTGATGGCCCTGCCTCTGTCGGTTTTGCCGCTCGGCCTGGGGCTGGCCTGGGCGCTTTTTGACGACAGCCGCCTCACCTGGCATGACCGCCTGTCGCGGACCTACCTGCGCAAGCGGTGAAGGCTTACCCGCCCAACGCCCGCAGCGCGCTCACGCCCGCCCCCAGCAGCGCGGTTTCGTCGTCCTGCGGCAGGATCTCAAGCGAAAAGCTCTGCAATGGGCTCATTCGAACCATGGTTTCAAGGTGGCTGCGCAGCAGCGGCAGATCCAAAAAGCCTACATTGCACCCGGTGAAGTAAAAACGTCCCGGACCGGCCAGATGAATGAACGAAGCGGTCGCGGCGGCCAGCGCGCGGTGCCACAGGTCGACAAACTCGCGGCAGCGCGCGTCGCCCTTTTTGGCATTGGCGAAGACCTCTTCCGGCTCCAGATCCAGGAAGCGCATGCGCATCGCACGGTAGCCCATGATGCCTTCGAGGTGGCCAATGCCGCCGCAGCCGCAGTAGTGTTCTTTGGGGTCGAGCGTCACGGTAATGTGCCCGCCTTCCCACACGCCATCCACGTAAGGCCACCGGCCATACCCG
>JAJYBT010000011.1 GCA_021778875.1 Acidobacteriota bacterium
TTAGGCGGTAATACGCTCAGAACAGAGAGTGCTGCTTATCTCGATCCTATGAACTGCTATGCTTCGACTTGGAACCTATGGCACATCCCGATCTGAACGAACTGGTGACCACCCTCCTAAAAATGGCTGAGACGCTTTTGGAAGAGCAAGGAGCGTTCCTACCAATTGGTGCGATCATGTTGCCGAACGGCGAGATTCGTCACGTTGGTGCTCAAATCGAAGGTGAAGAGTATCCAGGGGCGCAGTCGTTGCTCGATCTCTTGACTACGACGTTCCAGCGGCAAGCCAGTGAAGGCAAGTTGCGTGCCGCCGGAATCGCCTACGATGTCCTGACGATTCCGCCGGGGCAACAACAGAAACAGGATGCAATCTGTTGTAGTCTCGAACACTGTCTCGGGGAGGCAGTCGACGTTTTCAAACCCTACATCAAATCCGAAGACGGGCAGTTTGAATTCGGGGAAATCTTCGCAAACAGCCGGAACCAGCGGCTATTTTCCCATCTCCCACGCGGTTGAGTGATGTTTGCCATGCGTAGTACAAATCACCCACTTCGATGACTCCGGTTGTATGGTCGTCTAACCGGAAGTGACTCAAGACTAGCCTCAGCCCGCCGACTTCCACTTTGTCAACCGCTCCGCAGCCGTACTCTCCCCTAACCCCTTCACTCCACTCGCCCCAAAATCCGCCGCCGCTTTGCAGAAGATTTCCCCGCACCGTCGCACAATGAATACATGAGAAGCCAGAGCCCAGCGAAACTGTCGGGTATGTCCCCGGTTCAAAATGTCAGGAATGCCCCCGGTCCGTACAGGACTCTGTCGAGTCACGACCCCGGCTGGGAGCTAGGAGCTAGGAGCTAGACCCCCCCCCTACCCCCCCTTATTTATTTTCGTTTCCCACAAAATGTTTGCAGATCATTTCGACGCACTATGAACCGCCTCCCGCCGCATCCGGGGCGCGACAGCCTGTCCTTGAGATGTCAAGCCCCAGCCCTCGCGTCAAGCCGTCCAAATCATTCAATTAAAACAGTTTTCGCAAGATTTCCATTTTGCAGACTAATTCCGCAAAGTCTCTAACCTTGAAAGAGTAGCCAGACAAGCGATGGACATGCCGTGCCCGGCGAAGGCAGTCGCCCTCACAAGTTTGCTGAGGGTGCCGGGGCGCGGGACCGTTGCCTGTCAGCTCAACGGCTTTCTATGGGCTAGCCTCGCCGGAACCACGGCCTCGCTGGCCCTGAGAGAGCCGCATCAACCAGAGGTCCGCCAGCCGGCCCCCCGCAGCGTAGTTCCACTTCTGCCCGCGGCGTGGGGCTGGCCGCAGACCGGAAAAGGACCAATCGCGATGGCCAATATTCTTGTCAACATTGAGAAGGGCATTGAAATCGGAGCCGAAGATGCCCTCAAGTGGCTCACCGGCGCCAACAAGGCCCTGCACGCAGCGCCCGAGGTCGTGGCGGCGCTCGCCACCCTGCTGGGCGCGGTCGAAAGGCCGCTGGCAGATCTTGCCGGCGCAGCCTCCAACCCGCTCAACATCCCCCTCGATGTCCAGACCGTGAACGACCTCAAGGCCGTCTGGCCGCAGGTCAAAACTTTCCTCGCCAGCCTCGGCATCAAGCTCTAGGCCAACAAGCAAATGGGCCGCTCCATCTGCGGAGCGGCCCAGGCTGCCTGCGTTTCTTCATCTATGTATTCGTGTCTTCCGCTTCGCCCAGAATCAGCTTGAGTGTCATCTGCTTGCGGCCGCGCAGGACGGAAACGCTGATCGTGTCTCCGGCCTGATGCTTGTCCATGATGGCGCTGATGTCCTGCGGGTCCGTCACCTGCTGCCCGTCGATGGCCACAATCAGGTCGCCGCCCAGCATGATCGGCGTATTGCCCACGTAGGCCTGCTCGTTGCCGCCGCGCAACCCCGCCCGCTCCGCCGCGCCGCCGGGAACCACCCGCTGAATCAGCACGCCATAGTCAGCCGCCAGCCCCATCTGCTCGGCAAGGTCCGGCCCAATGGCATAGGAAACAATCCCCAGCGAAGGCCGTCGCACCCGTCCATAGCGCGTCAGGTCGCCCAGCACCGCCTTCGCCGTGTTAATGGGGATGGCGAAGCCGATGCCCGAGCTCTGGTCCGCGCCGTTCGACGCAATCATCGTGTTGATGCCGATCACGTCCCCGCGCGAGTTCAGCAGCGGCCCGCCGGAGTTGCCGGGGTTGATCGCCGCGTCCGTCTGGATCGCGTCCTCAATCGGCGCTCCGTCTGCGTTGCGAATCGAGCGGATGCTGCTGATGATGCCGTGCGTCATCGTCCCCGCCAGGCCAAAGGGATTCCCGATCGCGTATACCTCCTGCCCCACGGCTAGGCCAGCCGAGTCCGACAGCGTCACCGGCTGCAGGTTCGGCGCGTCAATCTGCAACAGGGCCAAATCATGCACGCGGTCCGTGCCAATCACGCGCGCCGAGTAGCTGAGCTTGTTGCTCAACTGCACCTTAATGCCGCGATTGGCTCCCTCGATCACGTGGTAGTTCGTCAGCACGTGCCCGGCTTTGTCCAGGATGAATCCCGAGCCCTGCCCCTGCTGCGGCACCGCGCCGTAGAAAAAATTGAAGACCAGCGTCGTCGAAGTGATGTTCACCACCGACGGCGTCACTTTCTTGTAGACGGCGATGTTGTTCTGCTCCTGCGTGTTGTAGGCGGGCGCAGCCTCAGCCTCGGTCAGCGCCAGCGGCGAGCTGGAGCCGCGCGCGTCGAGCAGGGAAAAGTTGCCCAGCCGCCCGGGAAGATGCGTTGTGACATACCAGAATCCACCCACCAGCACGAGAACAAGGAATAACCGGCGCAGTTTCATGTGTGCCTGACCTGAAGACCTTTCTCTATTAAAGATGCAGTTTCGCTGCCTTGCGGTTCGCGGGCAATCAAGCCCGACTGCTCGTTATTCTAGAAACTCATCCTGCAGCAGTTTGTTGCTCTCCGCCCTGAGCCGCCGCCACAGGTCTTCCACCTGCGCGCGCAGCGAGGCCATATCCCCCGTATTTTCCAGCACATAATCGGCGCGGGCCGCCTTCACTTCGTCGGGAACCTGGTGCGCCAGCCGGGCGCGCGCATCGGCTTTGGCCTTGTCATGCTCTACGCCGCTCAGGCCCAGCCGGTTCACATAGCGGGCAATCTTTATCTCATCTGGCGCGGTCACAACCACCACGCGGTCAATGCGCCGCCGCCAGTCCGCGAGAATGTTGTCCCGCTCGCCGCGTGCCCGCGCGTCGCGCTCCACTTCAAAGATCAGCGCCGATACCACCACCGCCACTGCCCCAGGATCGCGCGCAAACACGCCTTCCATCCAGCGCCGCTGCGCTTCAATCACCGCCGGATGCACAAGGCTGTTCAGCTCGTGCAGCCGGCCGCCCGCGAAAGCCATCTGCGCCAGCCGCGCCCGGTCCAGGCGCCCATCTGGCCGCGCGACTTCCGGGCCAAACACGCGCAGGATTTCCTGATACACCGGCTGACCCGGCTCCATCAGCGCGCGCCCCAGGTCGTCGGACTCGCTGACCTCCGCGCCCAACTCGCGCAGAATCTGTGCAACGGTGCTCTTGCCGCTGCCCAGGCCGCCTGTCAGCCCAACGCGCAGCATCGCTTAAAGCCCCCGCCTCATCCGGGCCGCGCGCACGGTGTTCGCCATCAGCATCGCAATGGTCAGCGGACCCACGCCGCCCGGCACCGGCGTATATGCGCCGGAAACTTCAAAAGCCTTGGGATGCACGTCGCCCACAATCGTGGAACCGCGCCTGGCAAAGGTCGCCTCGCGTTTGGCGTCTCCGGCAAAGTAGCGGTCAAACTCCTCGCGCGTGGTCAGCCGGTTGATGCCCACGTCGATAATCGTTGCGCCGGGCTTCACCATATCCGGCGTGATAAAGCCGGGACGCCCAATCGCCGCAACCAGAATGTCCGCCTGCCGCGTAATTGCCCCCAGGTCGCGCGTCTTTGAGTGGCAGATGGTCACAGTGGCGTTCTGGTGCAGCAGCAGCATGGCCGCCGGTTTGCCTACAATGTCGCTGCGGCCCACCACCACGGCGTGCTGGCCGCTGATGGGAATCGAGCTGCGCCTGAGAATTTCAATCACGCCCGCCGGCGTGCACGGCGCCAGAGCCGGCCGGCCCGCCTGCAAACGGCCCGCATTCACCGGGTGAAATCCATCCACGTCCTTGGCCGGATCGACCGCGTCGAGCAGTGCTTTCGTGTCCACCTGCCCCGGCAGCGGCAACTGAATCAGAATGCCGTCGATGTCCTCGCGGCCATTCAGCTTGGCCACCAGATCGAGCATTTCTTCTGTCGTCACGGTATCAGCGGGCGTGATCAATTCGCTGCAGAGGCCCAGGTCGGCGCAGGTCTGCACCTTGCTGCGCACGTAGATCTCCGACGCAGCCACACTACCCACCAGCACTGCCGCCAGCCCCGGCCGGATGTCCTGCGCCGCCAGCGCGCGAACCTCCTCGGCCACTTCCAGCTTGATTGCCGCGGCAATGGCTACGCCATCAAGAATTCTTGACATCTCAAACACTCCAAAGACTCATCCTATCGCTTCGCCACCAGATAAGCGGGCAAAGTGCCCGCAAAGCAGTGCAAAACACACAAAGTTCTTCCCCGACAATGGCACTTTCGCGCTATGCTTGCGTCATGCTTCCCCGCAGATTGCGCTACCCCGTCGTGGCAGTGCTGACGTTGCTCGTCAGCGGGACGGCTTTGTCTCGCGCGCAGGATCCAAAGCGAATGGCCGCGCCTCCGGCGCCCACGCTGGCGCTGAATGAGCTGGGCAGGGGAACGGCAGACCTGAGCGGCCCGTGGCAGTTTCATCTGGGCGACAACCTGGAATGGGCTCTGCCCGGCTACGACGACAAGCGCTGGGACCAGCTCACCGCGGACAAACCCTGGGGTCTGCAGGGACATGACAGCTACACCGGCTATGCCTGGTACCGCCGGCACATCACCGTCACCACGGCGCCGGGCGCTTCGCCGGACGTCGCCCTGCTGATTCCAGCCATCAACGATGTGTATGAGATCTATTGGAACGGCGAGCGCATCGGCCGCGAAGGCCGCATGCCGCCCCACTGGGTCGCCTACACCGGGTTACCGGCGCAGACCTATGGCCTGGGACAGGCGCGCTCCGGCGTCCTTGCCGTGCGCGTGTGGAAGCTGCCCCTGAGTTCGATCGATGACGGCACCTCCGGCGGATTCAACGGAATGCCGCTGATCGGCAGCCCGGACGCCATTGCCGCAGTCAGGGCCAGCATGGACTACGAGTGGCTGCGCTCGCAGCAGTTTCACTTTGCCTTGACCTCGCTCTTTGCCCTGGTGGCCATGCTTGGCTTCTTCGCCTTCTGGCGCGACCGCAGCCAATGGCTGCTCTTCTGGACTGCCCTCTTCTCCAGCTGCCTGGTGCTGGAGCTGTTTCTCAATGGCCTCCGCCTGCACATGTCGTTCACTGCCATCTCTTTCTGGTACCAGACAGAGGTCTCCGTCCGCGAGATGTCACTGTGGTTTCTCCTCATGTGGATGCTGCAGCTGCAGGAAAACCGCAAACTCGTCGTGCTCACGCGCAAGGTGGCCCTCATCAGCGTCGCAGCCAGCATACTGGACGGCGCGATTTATATCCTGTATCCCTCGATTCTCTCCGCTTTCGCCCTGGAGGTCGCGGACGCTTTGCTGACGGCGGCGATCCTGTTCTTTGAGGCGTATCCCATCATGCTGGTGTCCTACGCCTTCCTGCGCCACAAGAAGCTGGAGTCCTCGCGCTGGGCGGTGGCGGGTGTCGCGTTTGTGAACGGCATGGTCTACTTTGTGCAGAACGTCTCGATCCAGGGCGTGCGCTACACCCACTGGAACTTCGCGGACGAGATCAGCAGACCGATGTTTACCGTTTCAGGCAGTGCGATGACGCTGTCCCTGCTGCTGCGGACGCTGCTCTTTTTCTCCGTTCTCTATGCCGTGATTCGCGTGTACATCAACTCGCGCCAACGGACCAACACGCTTGAAAAGGAACTGCAAAACGCGCGCGAGTTGCAGCGCGTGCTCGTTCCCTCGTCGCTGCCCGTCGTTCCCGGATTCACCATCACCAGCGCCTATCGTCCCGCAGCAGAGGTGGGCGGCGACTTCTTCCAGGTGATGCCGCTGGAAAGCGGCTCCACGATTGTGCTGCTCGGCGATGTCAGCGGCAAGGGGCTGCGCGCGGCCATGGCGGTCTCGTTGATTATTGGCGCGGTGCGCGCCCTGGCAGAAGACCATCCCAGCCCGGCCCGCCTCCTGACCCAGCTCAATCGTCGCCTCTGCGGACACCTGCAGGGAGGCTTCGCCACCTGCGTGGTTCTCCGGCTCGATCCCAGCGGCGACTGCGCGCTGGCCAGCGCCGGCCACCCCGCGCCTTTCCTCAACGAGCGCGAGCTGGAACTGCCCGGCGCCTTGCCGCTGGGAATTACCCGCGAGGTTGAGTATGAGGAATCGGCCTTTATGCTGAAGACCGGCGATCACTTCTCCCTCTACACCGACGGCCTGCTTGAAGCCCGCAGCCCTTCAGGTGAGCTCTACAGCTTCGCGCGTCTGCAAAGGCTGTTCGCCAGCCACCCCAGCGCCGCTCAGGCCACGCAGGCGGCCGTCAACTTCGGCCAGGACGACGACATCACCGTGCTCACTCTCACGCGCATGGCGGTCAACGAGAGCATCCTTGAGTTGAGCCCCGCTTAGACGCAGGCTGAGCCGCGCTCCGGCGCTGGCAACCCAATTCCGAAGCAAGCCCATTCACCGGCGAAGATTGCCGCAAACCGCGCGCCGCGCGCTTCGCCGCTGTGCGGAGTGTCACACCGCCGTGTGACACATCGCACATACACTGCCGGTTTCGTTTTCAATACTTGAATCCGCACGAATGATCTGGATCACACGAGGCGGTTGACGAAGACCTCCCTGTGCGGCGTGAAGGAGATCGAAGCCAGATGAGCTTCTTCAAGGATGCAGGACATCTTTTCCGCTTTGTCGGAATCTTTGTTCTGCTGTTCATTATTTTTCTCGTGGCGCGAGGCTACGTTGTTCCCAAAAGCTTCGGCAAGTACGGGCACTACCGCGCAGCGTCCATCGACGAAATTGCCGCGCATCCTCTTCACTTTGCCGGCCATCAGGCATGCGAAACATGCCACGTGGATGTGCAGGACGTGAAGAAGAATGGCAAGCATGCGCATGTAAACTGCGAAGCCTGCCACGGGCCGCTCGCGCAACATGCCGACGATCCGGCCAGCGTCACGCCCAAAAAGCCAGACACGGCAACCCTCTGTGTGCGCTGTCACGCAGCCAGCGCAGCGCGGCCCAAAGACTTTCCGCAGGTGCAGGCCGAGGAGCACTCGACCGGGCTGCCCTGCGAAACCTGCCACCAGCCGCACAGCCCGGCGATTCCCGCGGGAGGCGCGAAATGAAGATCACACGGCGTCAGATGCTCATCCTCCTGCCGGCGGCGGCCATTGCCTGGGAGCACGTGCTGGCGGGAACGCCAGAGGCCGCGCCCAACTACACCATGTCAGAGCACTGGTGGAGCATGCTCATCGACATCCCCAAGTGCATTGGCTGCGGCAACTGCGTGCGCGCCTGTCAGGAAGAGAACGAAGTGCCCGATGGCTTCTTCCGCACCTGGGTCGAGCGCTATCACGTCGAGGACGAGAACATGACCAACCCGACGGTCATCTCGCCCGACGGCGGCAAGGAAGGCTTTCCGCCCGTCGCCAAAGAGGATGAGGGCAAATACTTCTTCGTTCCCAAGCTCTGCAATCACTGTGTGGACTCGCCCTGCACGCAGGTCTGTCCCGTGGGCGCAACATTCGTCACCCCCGATGGCGTGGTGCTGGTGGATCAGAAGTACTGCCTTGGATGCGCATACTGTGTGCAGGCCTGCCCGTATGGCTGCCGCTACATCCATCCGCAGAAGGAAGTCGCGGATAAATGCACGCTCTGTTACCACCGGATTACCAAGGGTCTCACGACCGCGTGCTGCGAGGCGTGCCCCACCGGAGCGCGACAACTGGTGGACCTGAAGAACCCCAATGACCCCATCCACGAGTTCCTCAGAACTCACGCCGTGCAGATTCTGAAGCCGCAAATGGCCACCGGCGCGAAGGTGTACTACAACGGGCTCGATGGATCGGTGCGATAAGGAGACCGGGGAGCGCTATGAGCGGTGTTGAAGGTTACATGTATCCGAACGAGGTGACGCTCTACTGGAGCGTGCTGATCGTTCTCTATCCGTACATCACGGGGCTGGTCGCCGGCGCGTTCATTCTGGCTTCGCTGGAGCGCGTGTTCAACGTGACCGCTGTCAAGCCCACCTACAGGCTGGCGCTGCTCACGGCGCTCGCCTTCCTGATTGTGGCGCCGCTCCCGCTGCAGTTCCACCTGGGGCATCCCTGGCGCTCGCCCGAGATGTACTTCACGCCCCACAGCACCTCGGCCATGGCCATGTTCGGCTATGTGTACCTCTGGTATCTGATGGCCGTGCTCACGTTTGAGATCTGGCTCGACTACCGCCGCGATATCGTCCTGATGTCGCAGAGGTCAAAAGGGCTGATGCGCGTCATCTACAAGATCATGACGCTGGGTTCGAGCAACATCAGCCCGCGCGCGCTGCACATCGACGAGCGCGTCAGTTGGCTCGTCACGGTGGTCGGCATCCCGTCGGCGTTTCTGCTTCACGGCTACGTCGGATTCATCTTTGGGTCCATCAAGGCCAACCCCTGGTGGTCCTCTCCGCTCATGCCCGTGGTCTTCATCTTTTCCGCCATGGTTTCCGGCATCGCGTGCGTGATGCTGCTCTACATGGCCGTGACCAAACTGCGCGGCAAAATAATCGATATGAAGTGCGTGGACACCATCGCAATGTACCTCTTCTACACCTTCATCATCGACTTCAGCCTGGAAATGCTGGACCTGATTCACCGCATCTACGAAGCAGATGAGTCCTTCCGCAGCCTGGACTTCATGGTCCACACCAAACTCTTCTTCTCGCAGATCATTGTCCAGATACTTCTCGGCACCGTGACGCCGCTGCTCCTGCTTGCGATAACGCAGGTCATCAAGCTGCCAGAGATCGTGCGCAAGCGCATGTACACGGTCGCCGGCGCGCTCACGCTCATCGGCATCTTTGCCATGCGGTGGAATGTCGTCATCGGCGGCCAGTTGTTCTCGAAGAGCTTCCTCGGCTACACGACCTACAAGATGGCCCTGGTGACGAAGGAGGGCTTGCTGGTCGCGATCGGGCTCACGCTGCTTCCGCTGGCCATTCTCTGGGTGCTGGTCAAGCTGCTGCCTCCGTGGACCGATGAACACGCGCCGGAAGGCGTCGCCGCGGATTAGTACTCCGGGTGCAGGCATTGGACTGCCTGCCGGGTGAAAACCATGAACGACCTTCCCGAGCAGATGGATTCGCTCGCCCATCGCGTGGATGAGTTGGAGAGGCGCGTCGAAAGGCTCGAGCATCCGGCCGAGGCCCTCGTGGCTTCTGCCGCGCAGCCAGTGCCTGCGCCGGTGGCTCAACCCTCCGCAATCGAAAAAGCAGGCGGCCTGTTCCCCGTGCTGGGCAGGGCAATGCTCGGCATCGCCGGGGCGTACGTCCTACGCGCCGTCATGGAGTCCGGCTCGCTGCCCAAGCTGGCGGTCGCGGCGGTCGCCGTTGCCTATGCGGTCGCATGGCTTGTCTGGGCCACCAGGGCCGCGCGGTTTGCAGGCGCTGTCTACGCCGGCACCTCGGCGCTGATCCTCGGCCCGATGCTGTGGGAGCTTACGTTGCGCTTCAGCCTTCTGCCGCCGGCAGCAGCAGCAGGCGTCCTTGCCGGCTTCGTGCTGACGGCAACCGCACTCGAGTGGCGGCGCACGCGGGGACCGGCCTACTGGGTGGCCTATTGCGCAGCCGCCGTCATGGCGCTCCTGCTTTCCATTGCAACGCATGTGATGCTGCCGTTTATTGCAGCCCTCCTGCTCATGCTGGTCCTGTGCGAGTACTGCACGGCGCTCGGCCACGGAAGCACCATCCGTCTGCTCGTCGCGGGCATCGCCGACTTCGCGATCTGGATGATGATCTTCATGTACAGCGGGCCTGAAAACGCGCGCGCGGACTACCCTCCGCTGCAGCCCGCGGCCCTGCTGGCGCCTGCCTGTCTGCTGTTCGCAATCAACGCGGCCAGCGTCGCCGCCGCAACCATCCAGTTGCGCCGGACGATCAGCGTGTTTGAAACGCTTCAGGCAATCGTCGCCTTTCTGCTGGCAGTCTCCAGCGTGCTTTTCTTTCAGCCCACACATGCCTCGCTGCTTCTCGGCGTTGGCTGTCTCGTGCTGGCCGGCGCCACCTATGCCGCGTCCTTCGCGCGCTTTCGCCAGGCCGCGGAAAGGCGCAACTTCCGCGTCTTCATGGCATGGAGCGCAGCCTTGCTGCTGGCGGGCGCGTTCTGGACCCTGCCTGCCGGGTGGGCGGCCGCCGGCCTCGGGCTGGCTGCGCTGCTCTCCGTGGCGGCCGGCGTATGGCTGCAGTGCGTCCCTCTCGATCTGCACGGCGTCGTCTATCTCACCGCAGGCGCAATCGTTGCAGGCCTCCCGGGGTTTGTGGCCGATGCGCTCACCGGGCCATCGCCGCCCCGGCCGGTGTGGGCCATCTTTGCCGTCGCCGCCTCCGCCGTGCTCTGCTATGCGGTTGGCCGGGAGCGCGTGGGAGAAGCCTGGCAGCAGCAGCTTCTGCACTTTGTTCCCGCCTTTCTCGCCTCCTGCGCCGTGGCCGCGCTACTGGTGGAAGGACTGCTGCGCCTGGTCGCGCTCTTCATCACGCCCGTCCTCTTCCACCTGGCATTCATCCGCACGCTCACCGTGTGCTCCGTGGCTCTGGCCCTGGCCTTTGGCGGGCGTGTCCTTGAACGCCTGGAGATGACCCGCATCGCCTACGCAGCAGTCGCGTTCATGGCGGTCAAGCTCATCTTCGAGGACCTGCGCGAAGGCCGCATGGACTTCATCGCCCTCTCCATCTTCCTGTTTGCCGTAACGCTCATCGCCGTTCCGCGGCTGGGGCGGATGGGGCACAAAACCTAGGGCATGCGGCGGTCTCAAGGTGAGGGCCGCGCCCGTGTAAAAGGTTCAGACAGGTACTAGAGAAACTCCCGGTTTCTGCCGACATGCTCTTTGTGGGATATCCCTCTGGACGCGGCGGCGATCGCTTCGCCCGGAGCGGGAGGCCGTGGGCAAAGCGTTCCCGCTCAGAGAGCTCAGACGAAAAGGAGCCGCCGTGGAGTGCGGACAGCAAATCAACCAGACGAGCAGGCTGCCGTGGACGCATCTGCGCCTGCCGCCGTTTTCCCAGGTCGCGCTGCGGGTGCTGCAGTTGGCCAGCAATGAAAGCGTGCAGCTCCACCAGTTGAGCGAGCTCATCTCGTCGGACCCGGCATTTGCCAGCGAGGTCCTCACGATTGTCAATTCACTTGCGTATGCGCCCCGCTTTCCCATCAGCAGCATTCTGCAGGCCATTGCGGTCATGGGCGCCAATCATCTGCAGGGCCTTTGCCTCACCGTCGGCGTCAGGAGCTACCTGGGGCATTCCCTTAGCTGGCCATCGATGCGGGCACTGTGGCGTCACAACCTGGCCTGCGCAACCGTTGCCGAGCAGTTGGCCTCCACCGGGTTTCTGGACCATGACATCGCATTCACCTGCGGCGTGATGCACGATATCGGACGCCTGGCCCTCGCGGTCGTGCAGCCCGTCGAATATGCCGAACTGCTCGCCACGCATGCCGGCCCCCCGGAGAGCATCCTGGAACGTGAGCGCGAAACGCTCGGCCAGGATCACTGCGAAATGGGAAGGCGACTCGTGGCGGACTGGAAGCTGCCCGAGGAATTCGAGCCGATTGTGGCCGACCATCATGCACCGCACAAGCCGGACGCGCCCTGGGACATGGCGGATCTGATTCACGTCAGTTGCCGCATGGCCGATGCGGCAGGCTTTGCCGCATTCCCCGGCTGCCAGTCCGTCCCCTTTGCCCGGCTCGTCCAGGAGCTTCCCGTTCGCGAGCGCGGTCTGTTCTATCCCGACATCGAGACACTGGCCGCAGAAATCTCAAGAAAAATCAACGCCATCGAAGCGCTCTAATCGCCGCCCGTCCCCCTCTGGCCCGGGCGGCCTTCTGCGCTTAGCCCCAGGGGCGCAGGCCGCCAGATGGCTTGACCGGTACCCTGGCCCGCCACAGCCAGCAACTTCGGCCATATCACCTCCACCACCTCGGGCAGCCTGCCCCGCCAGGTGCAGATCGGCGGACGCACCGTCTTCTGGTTGCCGCCCCCAGCACGCACGGTGGGGAGCAGATTTCTGCTTCACACCGTGACTGTCACAATTCCAGGAAGTAAAATGCTGATGCCCGCACAGTGCCACGGGCATGTGCCATGAAAGCGGGTGGTTTCTCCGGCGCTTTGCGCGCAGGGATGCACGGCTGCCTTCCGTCGGCTGCAACAAAGACACACATAAGCTCGCAAAGGATGGATCCATGAAGGCGTTCGACTCAATGCGGCGCAGCTTCCTGCGCACAGGCGGCATCGGAGTAGCAGCTGCCGCCATGCCCGGCATTTCGCTCACAGCCGCAGCGCGGACTGACCCTGCAGCCGCAGCGGCTGCCTCGCAGGGCGTGTTTGACGTCCGCAAGCATGGCGCAACGGGAGACGGCAAGACGTTGGACACTGCCGCCATCAACCGCGCAATCGACGCTGCTGCCGCGGCAGGCGGCGGAGTGGTCCTCCTTCCGGCGGGAAACTACCTTTGCTTTTCCATCCGCCTCAAGAGCCAGGTCCACCTGTATCTCCAGCAGGGCAGCACCATTGTGGCGGCTGAGTCGCCAAAGCCCGGCGAGCAAACCGGCTACCATGGCGGCGTGTACGATGCGGCCGAACCCAACACGGCATGGGACGCCTATCAGGACTACGGACACAATCACTGGCATAACTCGCTCATCTGGGGCGAAGGCATTCACGACTTCAGCATCACCGGGCCGGGACTCATCTACGGCAAGGGACTCAGCTTTGGGGCCAACCGGCCACCCCGCGGGGATTACCCGATCTATGTCGCCGAGCAGGCGGGCGTGGGCAACAAGGCCATCGCGCTCAAGAATTGCCGTAATGTGCTCCTGCGCGATTTCTCGATTCTCAAAGGCGGGCATTTCGGCCTGCTCCTCACAGGCGTCGACAACCTGACCATCGACAACCTCAAGATTGATACCGACCGCGACGGCATGGACATCGACTGCTGCCAGAACGTGCGCGTCTCCAATTGCACCGTCAACTCGCCGTGGGACGATGGCATCTGCCCCAAGTCGAGCTTCGCCCTCGGCTACGCGCGACCCACCAGAAACCTTACGATCACCAACTGCTGGGTCACCGGCACATACGAACTCGGCACGGTCCTCGATGGAACGTTCAAAAAGTTCGCCGAAGATGCGCACGTGGGCCGCACTGGACGCATCAAGTGCGGCACGGAATCGAATGGCGGCTTCATCAACATCGCCATTTCAAATTGCGTGTTCGAGGGCTGCCACGGCTATGCGCTTGAGACGGTGGATGGCGCGCTGCTCGAGGACATCGCCATCACCAACACCACCATGCGCGACCTGGTTTCCAGCCCAATCTTCATGCGCCTCGGCGCGCGTCTGCGCGGCCCAAAGGAAAGCACAAAAGTGGGCACGCTGCGGCGCATCCTCATCAGCAACCTCGAGTGCCATAACGCGCCCATGCAATATAGCTCGATTCTGAGCGGCATCCCCGGCTACTGCATTGAAGACGTCAAGCTCTCGAACATTTACATTGAGACTGCCGGCGGCGCAGCGGCTGAGGCGGCGCGCCTGCAATTGCCGGAAGCGGAGAACAAGTATCCTGAACCCACGATGTTTGGAACCACCTCAGCCTCCGGCTTTTACATGCGCCACGTGCGCAACATCGAGATGAGTCACGTTGAGATAGCCAACCGGGCAGCCGATGC
>JAJYBT010000720.1 GCA_021778875.1 Acidobacteriota bacterium
GGACTTGATGCCCGCCTCCTCGCCATCCTGATAGTCGTTGATCTCAGTCTTGAAGCCCTGCTGCTCGGCCCAGCGCAGATACATGCGCAGCAGCATCTCCGCCCAGTCCTGGCTCTCTGTTCCGCCCGCGCCGGGATGCACCGTAACAATGGCATTCAGCGCGTCGGCCTCGCCGGAGAGCATCGTGCGCGCCTCCAGCTCCTCGGCAAACGCAGCCAGTGCCTTGATGTCGCGCTCCAGGTCAGCCAGTACGTCCTCGCCCTCGCGGGCAAGCTCAAAATAGGCTTCAATATCGCTGGTGCGGCGGACCAGTTCCTCATCGTCAGCCACCAGCGCCTCCAGGCGCTTGCGGTCGCGCATCAGTGGCTGGCTGGCCGTCGGGTTCGACCACATGGCCGGATCGGCTAGTTGAGCTTCGATTGCAGCAAGTTCCCTGCGGATGCGGGCAGGGTCAAAGATACTCCCGCAGGTCGCGCACCTGGTCGCGCACGGGAGCGTAAGCGAATTCGAGATCGTTTAACGACACGTTTTGCTCTTAGGACCTGACTTTACCTTGAATTCCGGCACCGCGGCCCGACAGCAACGCCCAGCCAACCATGCCTAAAGCCAGTATGGCACAGAGCCAGGCAAACACGTCTCCATGTGCCGTGTAGAACGTCACATCGTCGCGGAAGCCGAACCGGGCTGGCAGCGCATCCACCACGTGCCGGGCAATGCTCTGCCGCACGCGGCCATAGGGGTCAATGCTGGCCGTAACGCCGTTGTTCGTATCGCGCAGCAGCCAGCGCCGGTTTTCGATGGCCCGCATCCGCGCCATGTTCAGGTGCTGCCACGGAGCGCTCGTGTCGCCATACCAGCCATCGTCGCTGATGTTCACCAGCACCTCTGCGCCGAGCCGCGAGAACTCTCGCACCTCGTCTGCAAAGACCGCCTCGTAGCAGATGAATACGCCGTAGCGATGCCCGTTCAGGCGGAAGACCTTGCGCTCATCGCCCCGCGTGAACTCTGAGACGCGCCCCGTGAGCTTGCGCGCAAAGAACAGCAGATTCTTGAATGGCACGTACTCCCCGAACGGCACCAGGTGAATCTTGTCGTAGCGGCCTACCCGCGAGCCATCCTGCGCCACCACAAGCGCGGAGTTGTAATCGCGCCACGCCTGGTCCTCCGCGGAGTAGTCCATGCCGATGGAGCCAACTACCAGCGGAGACTGCGTAGCCCGCGCCACGGAACCCATCGCCGCCTGAAAACGCGGGTCGCCCTCAATGAACGGCGCGGGCGCCTCCGGCCAGGCCACCAGATCCGGATGCGTGGGATTCGGCGGACAAACGACCTCGCCCAAAGGTGCTCCGGTCTGCGGAATCCCCGCAATGTAGCTCTTGCACTGCTCCTCGGCCAGCCGCGTAAACGCCGCGATGTGCTTGTCCCACTCCGCACCCTGCCAGATGTTGTCGGAGGCAACATCCAGATTCGGCTGCACCAGCACGGCCGTTGCCGTTGCCACAGGCTGCGGCGCAGGCAGATACACTCCGGCAAAGCCCGCGATCATCAGCAGCAAGCCCAGCGCTCCCGCCGCTGTGCGGTGCGAGCGCGACGCGAGGACCAGGCCGCCGGCCAGCAACGCATTCACGCCCACCAGCAGAAAGCTGATGCCGTACACGCCTGTCCACGGCGCAAGCTGGTTCACAAGACCGTTGTCCACCTGCGAGTATCCAAGCTGATCCCACGGCACGCTCGTAATGCGAGCCGCAGCCAGTTCCAGCGCAGTCCAAAGGACCGGCGCAGCCGCCAGCGCAAGCCGCTCGTTGCCCGTGGCCTTGCGTACAAACACAACGCCAATGCCGAAGAGACCGAAGTAAAGCCCCAGCACAAGACTGAAGCCGATAAGCAGCAGCGTGGGTGCAAGAGGCGGCATGTCACCGTAGCGCTGCATCGTGTCGCGTATCCAATAACAGTTGCCGCAGTACCACAGAAATCCCGTCAGATACGCAAGCAGGAACGCACGACGCAGCGGCTTGGCGCCACGTGCAACATCGCCGGAGAGCAACGCCCACAGCAGCGGCACCAGAGCAAACCACGCAAACACGCTGCGCCACGGCGGCATGGGACCGGCAATGGGAAATGGCAACTCAAGCAAGCCCGCGGAGAAACCGGCGGCGACCCATAACTTCCAGGAAAGGCGCTGCATACAGGGGCGAGTGTAAAACATGTTCCCCTTGCCCTGCTTTACGCTCCTCATAAAACGTCATGACAAACTTGCAAAACCGCGTGCATCGCCGCGACCGTCGCACAAGTGATGCGAGAAAAGCGGCTTATTTTTTCGCGGCTGAACAGGCTGAAAATTGCGCCCCAGGGAATACAATCGGGAACATGTCGCTCGCTTCCTTAGGAATTCGCATCCTGGAATCCATGTTCTTCGTGGGTTTGCTTGGTTCAACGGTCGTTGTCATCATCAGCTTTTTCGAGGACGCCAAGGAACTGTTCGGCGAAGAGTAACGGGCACCCTGCAAATTGCCGATTCACGCGCTGAAATCCTTATGCCATTTTCATTGACTGCCGATTCGTTCAGCAATAGACTCAGCGATGGACGGAGGGCGAAGTTGCCCAATCTTTCTGAATGGCCTGTAGTTAAGCTGGTACATAAGTGATGGCATCTTCCCGAACGACCGTAGCCCCTCCATCAGACCGTGTACGTCTCATCGTGGCATCCTCCGTGATGCTCACGTTTATCTCCTTCTGGCGCGCGGCCGCCATTGTCCTCAACGATCTTGGATCGTCTGCGTTTTACGCGGGTGGCATTGCCGAGCAGGCCGTGGGCGCGGCAGCGCCGTGGTTCATTCTCGGCATCATGCTCTTCAGCTTCGCCGTGCGCGCGGTCTATGTGGAGAGCTGTTCCATGTTCACCC
>JAJYBT010000721.1 GCA_021778875.1 Acidobacteriota bacterium
GGACCATGCAGGCCAGTTTTCCTGGCGGCCTTCAATCAGAGACAAAACCAGGGCGCCGAGCCCGAGAAAAAGCAAAATTGAACCGGCGATATCGAGCGGCTGGAGCGCACTGGTTGAGGGTCGGGATTCCCGGAGCAACGGTACCGCGGCCACCAGGGTGATGGCTACGATGGGCACATTGATCAGAAAAATCGTGCGCCAACCCAGGCCCCAGACGTTGGCCCTTATCAGCGCTCCTGCCAGAATCTGTCCGGCAATGGCGGAGAGTCCGATGCTGGTTCCGAGCAGGCTAAAGGCGCGCGCTTTCTCCTCGGGCGCGAACAAAACGTGGATCGAAGCCGCGACTTGCGGCGCCATGATTGCCGCAGTCGCCCCTTGCAAAAGCCGCCCCATTACCAGTGCGTACGGCGACCAGGCGAGACCGCACCAGGCCGAACACAGCGCAAACCCGGTCATGCCGATCATGAACATCCTGTTTCGGCCGTACAGGTCCCCCAGCCGCCCGCCTATAACCAGGAGCACTGCATACGCGGCGGCAAAACCAGACATGACCAACTGGATAACGTCGTCTCCCGCCCCCAGTCCTTGGCGGATTGAGGGCAGCGCGACATTCACGATAAAGAAATCGAGTGCCGGCAGAAAACCACCCACCAGAAGCACAGCCAGAGCCGCCCAGCGGTGCGGGACTGCTTCGTATTCAAGCTGTGCAGTCGAAGCTGCTTCGAGGTGTTCTGTACCCGGCTGCACGGGAAATCCCTCAGTATCCATTCAGTAAAACAGGATATGAGAATGTAGCGTGCTTGTCATTGTCGAACTGGTGGCGCCCATCGCGCCGGCATGCTTGCCGATACGGATCGCAGCCGCATCAGGCCCCCGCCTGATTTCAGGCCGTCGGAATCTGGAATATGCACCGCTGCGGCAGCTCTTCGATCCGCCCCCGACACTTTTTGAGGATATTCACTGAGGTTGCCTGTTGGGTCCCGGTTGAGTGGTCGCCGGCCTGGAAATCATTCGCTTGGGCACGTGAATTCTGGTTCTGCTCGCAACACCAATCCCGCAGCGTACCATCGGAATGAGCGCTTATGAAGAGCACGGCAAACTGGCGGTTGCGGACGCGGACCATCGAAATGGGCCGGCGCACTTGGGTGTGCGGCGTGGTGAATATTACGCCGGACTCGTTCAGCGACGGAGGTTCTTTCCTCGATCCTGGAGCAGCGGTCGAACGCTGCATGCAATGCATTGAGGAAGGCGCGGACATTCTCGACCTGGGCGCGGAGAGCACGCGGCCGGGATCGCGCGCGGGCGGTGCGGATGCGGCGGTCGGCGCAGACGAGGAGCAGGCGCGGCTGCTTCCTGTTCTCGAGGGAGTTTTGGGTGCGCTGCCCCGCGCAGTGGTGTCAGTGGATACCTACAAAGCGGAGACGGCGCGCGCGGCGCTCAAGGCGGGCGCGGAGATTATCAACGACGTGAGCGGATTTACTTGGGATGCGAAGATGGCGGCGGCGTGCGCGGAGCTTGGCGCGGGGGTGGTGCTGATGCACACGCGCGGGCGGCCCGAGGAGTGGAGCGCGCAGCCACAACTCGCGCCCGATGCGCTGCTGGATATGATACGCGAGGGACTGGCGGCGAGCCTGGAGGCCGCGGTGCGCGCGGGCATTGCCCGGGAAGCGATTGTGCTCGATCCGGGCTACGGATTCGGCAAGCGCTTCGACGAGAACTACGCGCTCCTGGCACGGCAGGCGGAGCTGCTTCGGCTGGGACGGCCGCTGCTGGCGGGACTGAGCCGCAAATCGTTTCTTGGGCACACGCTGACGAAGCTTTATGGCGGCGAAGCGCCGGTTGTCGAGCGCGAAACCGCGAGTGTAGCTGCGATGACAGCGGCGATTCTGCACGGAGCGTCGATTGTGCGCGTTCACGCGGTGCGGCCGGCCGTCGAGGCAGGGCGGATGGCAGATGCGATTCTTGAGAATCAGGGAACAGTCAAAGACTCTTTTTGAAAGCGCCCCAGGGTTTAGAATTGAAGTGGTCGCGGGGTTGTAAACCGCATCCAAATTTGCGCCCGCGCGCAGCGGCTTAAAAGTTTGCTGCGGCGGGTAGACGTGTGGAATTCGGGGACGGCTATGCGAGCAAAAACGGCTGTGGTGCTGGGCGCCCAGTGGGGCGACGAGGGCAAGGGCAAGATTGTTGACGTGCTGAGCGAGCGGTTCTCCGCCGTGGCGCGCTACGCCGGCGGGCATAATGCCGGGCACACGGTCGTCATAGGCGAGCACAAGTTTATCCTGCAACTGATTCCATGCGGTGTGCTGCGGCCAGGATGCAAAGGCATCATCGGCAACGGCGTGGTGCTTGACCCGATCTATTTTCTCGATGAAGTGGCGCGGGTGCGCAAGACCGGCCTCGACATCGACGGCAGGCTGTTTGTGTCGAATCGTGCGCAGGTCATCCTGCCCTACCACCGCATGATCGAGCTGGCCGCGGAAACCGCGCCGGGGCGCAAGAAGATCGGCACCACGAGCAAGGGGATCGGGCCCGCGTATGAGGACAAAATGGCTCGCAGCGGCCTGCGCGTTGTGGATCTGCTGCATACGGCGCTGCTGAAGACGCACATTGAGGCGGCATGCGAAGAGAAGAATGAGATCGCCCGCGCGCTGTTCGGCCCCCAAGTCGGTCCGGGTCCGCTGGACCCCGCGAAGATGTACGACGAGTACGCGGCGGCGGCGGAGCAGATGCGGCCTTTGGTTGCCGATACGGGCCGCCTGCTGAACGAAATCCTGGCCAAAGGCGGCAGCGTGATGTTTGAGGGCGCGCAGGGAACGATGCTGGACATTGACCACGGTACGTACCCGTTTGTGACGTCGTCCTCAGCGACGGCGGGCGGCGCGGCGACGGGAACCGGCGTG
>JAJYBT010000722.1 GCA_021778875.1 Acidobacteriota bacterium
GGTGCACATGATCGAGACCATCAACAAGCTGATCCGGACATCGCGGCAACTGGTGCAGGAGCTTGGGCGCGAGCCTTCAAGCGAAGAGATTGCGCGGCGCATGGACATTCCGGTGGCGAAGGTGCGCAAGGTGCTGAAGATTGCGCAGGAGCCGATCTCGCTCGAAACGCCGATCGGCGAAGAGGAAGATTCGCACCTGGGCGACTTCATCGAAGACCGTCAGGCCGTCTCGCCCTCCGAGGCAGTGATCGGGGTGAACCTGAAGGAGTACACCTCGCAGGTGCTGCGGACACTGACGCCACGCGAAGAGCGGGTGATCAAGATGAGATTCGGACTGGAAGACGGCTCGGAGCACACGCTCGAAGAAGTAGGGCAGAGCTTCCAGGTGACCCGCGAAAGGATTCGGCAGATCGAAGCCAAGGCGCTGCGCAAGCTGCGTCATCCTTCGCGCTCGCGGAAGCTGAAGGCCTTTGTGGAAGGCGTGAAAGAGATGTAAGCCGGGCACGCAAGGCGGGGATTCCAGGGCCGCAGTCCTTCGGGGCTGCGGCCCTTCTGCATGCAGGCAGGGAGCGGGCCGGCGAGCGATCCCCGGAGGATTGCAACCGGGACATCGCAGGCGGTCGGGGCGATCTGCCCATGGCGGTACCGAGAAGCCCGCGACCCCTGCGCGCCGCAGATGCGCGGGACCGGCGGAGCGGAGCGCGAGGGTCGATGCTGCGCCGGGAGGCGGGAGCGGATGCGGGGAGCGGCATGCTCCGCGGCTCGACTATAATCGCCCTTTGATTGCGAAAGGGCGATAGGAACATGACCCGACTTACACGCCGCCAGTTTGGCAAAGTAGCGGCGGCCAGCGCCGCGCTTGCCGGAGCGGGGCTGCCGCAGTTTTCAGAGGGGCAGGCTCCAGTCACGGGACGGCAGTTTCCGCCGGGCTTTGTGTGGGGATGCGCGACGGCGGCCTACCAGATTGAGGGCGGAGTGCATGAGGGCGGCCGCGGGCCGTCGGTGTGGGACATCTTCTCGCATACGCCGGGCAAGACGTACCACGGCGACACGGGCGACGTGGCGGACGACTCCTACCATCTGTACAAGGAAGATGTGGGGCTGCTGAAGGACCTGGGCGTGACGGCATACCGCATGTCGATGGCGTGGCCGCGGATATTTCCTGAAGGCAAGGGCCAGCCGAGCCAGGCGGGCCTGGACTACTACAAGCGGGTGCTGGACGAGCTGCTTGCGCACCAGATAACGCCGTACGTGACGCTGTTCCACTGGGATCTTCCGGCGGCGCTGCCGGGCGGGTGGGAGTCGCGCGCGACGGCGCTGGCGTTTGGCGACTACGCGGCGTATGTATCGCGGCAGCTCTCGGATCGCGTGCAGCACTTCATGACCACGAACGAGCTGGTGTGTTTTACGGATCTGGGCTACAAGGTGGGGCAGTTTGCGCCGGGATTGAAGCTGCCGCGGGCAGAGGCGAACCAGGTGCGGCATCACGGCATTCTGGCGCACGGACTGGCGGTGCAGGCGATCCGGGCGAACGCGCCGCGGGCGCAGGTGGGACTGGCGGAGAACGCGACGATCTGCGTGCCGATCATCGAGGACCGCGCCAACGTGGAAGCGGCGCGGCGGGCCACGCGCGAGGAGAACGCGCCGTTCCTGACCACGCTGCTGGAGGGCGCATATCCGGAGAGCTATCTGCGGCGGGAGGGCGCCAACGCGCCGCGCATCGAGCCGGGCGACATGCAGGCCATCGGCAGCGCGCTGGATTTTGTGGGGCTGAACGCGTACACGCCGAATTATGTGCGCGCCGACGGTTCGGAGCGGGGCTACGCGATCGAGCCCGATCCAGCGTCGTATCCGCACATGGCGTCGCCGTGGCTCAAGCTGGGGCCGGAGTGCATCTACTGGACGGTGCGCAATGTGAGCGAGATCTGGAGCCCGAAGGCAATTTACATTACCGAAAACGGCTGCTCGTCCGCGGACGTGCCGACGGCCGACGGGCGCATCGAGGACACGGACCGCGTGATGTACCTGCGCAACCACCTGACGCACCTGCAGCGGGCAGCGGCGGAGGGATTTCCCATCAAGGGCTATTTTCTGTGGAGCCTGATGGACAACTTCGAGTGGGTGGATGGGTACTCGAAGCGGTTCGGCATCCACTACGTGGACTACAAGACGCTGAAGCGCACGCCCAAGCAGAGCGCGGCGTGGTACCGCGCGGCGATTGCGCGGAACGCAGTGGTGTAACGGGGCGGCGAGGCTTGCGGCGGCATACGATGGAACCTATGGATTGGCGTCCTCTGCCGAAGGTAGAACTGCACCTGCACCTTGACTGCTCGCTGAGCTACGCGGCGGTATCCGCGCTGGACGCAGGGATCACGCGGGAGGAGTATGAGCGCGAGTTCATTGCGCCGGCGCGGTGCACAAACCTGGCCGACTTTCTGAGCCGCGCGCCAAAGGGCATCCAACTGATGCAGACGGAAGAGTCGCTGCGGCTGGTGACGGCGGATCTGTTTTCTCAACTCGACCGGGACGGGGTCGTCTACGCGGAGATCCGGTTTGCGCCGCTGCTGCATGGAGCGCAGGGATTGAAGGCGGAGCGAGTGGTGGAGATCGTCAATGCCGCAACGGAGCAACTGAGCCGCGACAGCGGCATCGACGCCAATCTGATCTTGTGCACGCTGCGCCACTTCAGCGAGGCGCAGAGCATGGAGACGGCACGGCTGGTGAAGGCTTTTGGCAGGAGCCGCGTGGCGGCACTGGACCTTGCCGGCGACGAGGCCGGATTCCCGCTGGATGCGCACAGAGCGGCGTACCGGTATGCGCGGGAGCACGGCCTGGCGCGCACGGCGCACGCGGGCGAGGCCCGCGGCCCCGAGAGCGTCATGGAGACGCTGCGCG
>JAJYBT010000723.1 GCA_021778875.1 Acidobacteriota bacterium
AGAAGAACGGCAGCAGCCCATAGGCGGCGGTATCGACGAGAAGCACGCGCTCGCTGCGGGCCGACAGCATGCGGGCCAGCGTGGCCGCAAGGCTGGACTTGCCCACGCCGCCGGCCAGAGAAAAGACGGCCAGCACCGGGGGCCGCGCCAACTCGGCGGTCGGTCCGGGAGGCAGCGGAACATTGTCCTCAAAGATGCTGCGCAGGGCAAACCAGCGCGACACGATCCGGTCGCGGGATCCCTGAAGCGTGTCCTGGGATGAGGACGAGACCGCGGGCTGAGCGTTCTCAGGGCGCTCCGGCATGAGCCATGCGGGCCGGCTGGTATTTTCGCGGGGCTCGCCGGCGAGCCAGGAGGTGCGCTGTTCGGAATGCGCCTCATCGCGCACGGGCGCAAAGATGGATGGGACGGCAGGACGCTGCCAGGGCGATGGCGGCGCGGATTCGGATTCCGGCGCATGGGACGGCGATTCAATGGCATCCTGCGATGCCGGCTCGCCGGGTTGCGCGGCGGCTTCCGGGGCAGGATGGCCGCCGTCCTGATGCACTGCCTGGGTTTCGTGCTGTGCTGATTCTCCGGCTGCGGCCTGCGCCGCTTCCTGTGCCTCCGGTTGCGCCGTGTGATCCGATGTGAAATCCATATGATGGGCTCCTTCTCCAGCCACTGCGGCGCGTGCCGCACGTTGTGCCTCGGCTTCTTGCTGCACACGGAACCGCTCTTCTTCGATCACCTGCTCCATGCGCTGCCGGGTTTTCTCGCGCATCTGAGCGCGCGACGCAGAAAAGTCACGATACTTGCCTCCGTGCAGATTGGCCCACGAGTAGAGCGATGCCACATCTTCCGGCGTCTCGTGCGTGTCAGGCAGCAAGTGTTCAGTCATGATCCAACCCCGTGTCTTTCCACTTCAAGCCGAGTGGCTGCCGCTGGCAACTCCCAGAAAAACTCGATCCACTCGAAGATAAAGGAAATGCGGGCCCAGACGATGGGTTCCCTCACCGGTAATCGTAGCGGTGGAGTTGCTGCGGGAACAATAACACTTCGACGGCCACCAAGCTAACACTTTCCAGCCATAGAAAAGCGTGGAAATACCGCATTTTCATTGTGATGCAGCAAAAATCCCCCATCAGTAACCGCCGCTCCCAGGGGATTAAGATTACCACGGTGCCGCAGCTGCGAATTACTAATTTTCCGCGATGTTGAAGCCGGTCTCCGGAGCCGCGGGAAAAAACGCCCTGCATTCGATTCCGCGCCCCGGAGCGGCTCGTCAAAAGCGGCGGGAGCCGAACACCCCCTGTGATAATTTGGAAGAAGCAGCCTTATTCGAGCTCGTAGCTCAGTTGGTAGAGCAACGCCCTTTTAAGGCGTGGGTCCTGGGTTCGATTCCCAGCGAGCTCACCACTCAAGAACAGTATTCCTGATCCACTCCGGGTGGCCTTCGAAAAAAGCTGCTTCCACACCAGCCCTGACGGGCTCCCAAAAAATCCCTGACCTGACACAGCCCTGCGCGGCCGCCCTGGCAAGGGGTGGAGTCTCCTGCCGCCGTCGCGGCCTCAGCCCATCTTCGTGACTTCCGGCATCCAACACGAACGGCTGGAGGGGCAGCGTTCACTGTGGCCTCTTCGCCGCCTTCCGGTCCGCAGGCGGATGCGCCGGCCGGCATAAGAAGCTTCGTCTCCGTACGTTGTGGACAATGCCGCCGAGAGCCGGTTTCCGCCCGCCGGCGGCTCAGGGGATCTCCACCACCGCCAGGCCCATGGGAGGCAGCACCAGCGTCAACCGGTGATCGCGTACAGCCACATCCTGGGCCGGCCCGATGGCTGCGGCGTGGCGCAGCGCCTCAACCTGCTGCGCGGTGGGAAATTGCGGACTTCCCATCGCCGTCCACGCGGCCAGCGTATCGCCATGCGCGGCGTCGACCCGGTTCACTTCAGCAAAGGTATCGTCGGGCACACCCTCCAGGTTGAAGGTGACGGTTTTGTCGGAGCCCGGAGCGCCGGGCTCGACCAGGTTCCACACCGCGATCACCAGGGCGCCGTCGGCACGGCGGGTGACGAGGGCTTCATGCACGGGCGCCGGCAGCCTCTCGTCGCCGAGTTTGTGCAGAAGCATGAAGGCGTCGTAAGACGGTTTGGGGATGCCGTCCTCGGCGACGATGCCGTAGCCGCCGTAGAACGGGGTGCGCACCACGCCCTGCTCTTCAAAGACATCAGAAAAGCTCCAGTACGACATCATCGCGGTCATTCCGTCGCACTGGCTGATGGTGTCCGCCAGCCATGGTCCCATATAGATCGAATCGGTGATAGGCGGCTGGTTCATATAGGTCGCGTTGAACTCGCTCCAGATGAGAGGCATATGCGGACGGGCGGAGTGGAGGATTTCGTCATGGACCTTTTCGACGGCGGTGCAGACCATCTGATGCGGCGCGATGGCGCGCTGGTCGTGCAGAACATTCGGCGCGGAATCGTTGCCATAGACGTGCGTGGATACAAAGTCGAGCGGGATATGGTTCTGCGTGGCATGCGCGATGAAATCGCCCACCCAGGCGGCCTGCGCGGTTGCAGGACCACCCACGCGAAGCCGCGGGCTCACCGCCTTGAGCGCGCGCGCCGTGTGATCGTAGAGCGCGAAGTAGGTTTGCTCTTTCGGCTCGCCGGCCCAGAAATCGAGATTGGGCTCATTCCACACTTCGAAGTACCACATGGCCACCTCATCGATGCCATAGCGCGCCACGAGGTGCTGCGCGAAGGCCGTGATCAGGCCATCCCATTTCGCGTAATCGGCCGGCGGCGAGACGATGGGGTGGTACCAGAAGCTCTGGTAGTCAGGATGCGCGGCAAGCGCTTTGGGCATGAAGCTGATCTCGACGAAAGGACGCACGCCGTTCCTGAGCAGGG
>JAJYBT010000724.1 GCA_021778875.1 Acidobacteriota bacterium
CAATCAGGCACGACAGGGTGCAGACCAGGGTAAAGCCAAGGCAAGAAAGCCCAGAATCGCGCACGCGCTACCTCCGAACCACGTAATCTGACCGCGCAAGGGCCAACGTATTTTTCGAATATCGGAGATACTAACTCCAATTTGAGAGGATTGTCGCGCAACGGCGCAGTTTTTTTTAGGGCCTGCCGACTGGTGGGCAGGCCTGCGGTTCAGAGGCGGAGCGCACTCAGAACAGGGAATCGAAGGCGCTGAAACGCCGTTCGAGCTCCCATTGGGCCGCAGCTTTTTCACTGCCGCCCAGATAAGCCGCACAGGCCGGCGAGGGCTTTTGAGCGCCCGGGGTATCGCTCCGGCAGGGTTGGGCGGCGGCCTGAAAGTCGTCCGGCCGGAGCCAGAGGCTCTTGCCGGGCAGAAAGGAGTGCTCCAGGCTGGTTCGCGCGAGCCGTTTGAGGTCTGAATAGCTGAGGTTGTAGTCAATGGCGGCGCGGACGAACTCATGGGTGAGATCGATCCGGCTGACGCCTTCGTCGTCGGTTGAAAGCGCCACGGGAACTTTATCAGCGCGATAGATGGGGAAGGGATGCCGGGCGCCATTGACGCCCAGAATGGCCTCGTTCGAGCTCAGGTTGATCTCGACCATGATGTGCCGGGCGGCCATCTCCTTGAGGAGTCCGGGAGCGTCGTCTTCATCGGCCACGTCGACGCCATGCCCGATGCGCTGCGCGTGCGCGAGCTCGACGGCCTGGCGGATGTGAAAGCGCAGACCCTCGGGCGGGACGAGGCCCATGACAAGCTCGCCGGCATGCAGGGAGATGGGGACATCGGGATAGATCGAGTGGAGATAGCCGATGATCTTCATCTGCAGGGTGTAGTCGCGCATGGAGACGTAGCCGTCTTCGGGCTGCACCAGATTGATCCCCACCCACAGGTCATCGTTTGCGACGCGGCTTGCGGAGACGGTTTCAAACCCGAGCAGCGCCTGGGCAAACACGTCTTCAGGGGCGTTGGCGCGGAGCAACTGGTAGATATAACGAACTTCAACCCGGCAGGCGGAGGCAGCGCGCGGGGCGCCGCAGCGTTCGAGCAGCCGGCGTTGCGCTTCAGCCTGCTGGACCTGAGCGCGGCCGGCAGCCACCTCGTCGCGGAGGCCGCTGTCGAGCAACTGCTGCCGGAGCTGCGCGAATGCACGGAGGTCGGCGGCGGCCAGTTGCGGGCTCCAGCCGATTCGGGCGGCGGTCTGCCTGGCATGGCTGAAGGGCGGCGTTTGCATCAGCTCAAGGTACTGCTGATTCTGGGCGGCGGCGCGGCCGGCGACCTCATCGACCCACTCGCCGATGTGGGAGGCGCTGAGCCCGTCGAAGCGCGCGAAGGTGGCAAAAAACTGGTCATGCCCGCTCCAGCCGAGAGTTGGCTCAAAGCTGCGCATGGAGAAGGCGTCGATCAATTTGTCGTAGAGCGCCTGATCGGCGCTGCTGAGGTTGCCGGAGAGCTGCGCCGCGGGAATGAGGCTGCCTGTGCACGGCGGCGGGGCGAACTTGAGGGCCGCGGCATCGACGCACACGCCGTCTTCGGCAGCGTCGTGAATGAAGGTCTCGGCATACACGGCGCCGGAGAGGTGGACGTGCAGGTCAGCGCCCTTGGGGAACGGATCAAGAAACGCGCGCAACGCGACCGGCCCCTGTTTGACCGCCCTGGCGTAGGCAGCCGCGGCGCGGTCTTCGGCGCTGCCTCTGCCGCGAACCAATCCCTGCGCAACGAGCGCGTGGCTGCAGATTGCGGCGGCAAGCACAAGGCCAAAAGGCGAGAAAAAAAACGCGGGGCGTTGCATGGTGCCATTCAGTGTAGCGCAGGGCGCGGGGAGCAGAGATGAGGAGCAGAGGGCCATCGCATTTCAAGATATGTGATGATTTTGCTTTGCAAGGGCGCGGTTTCAGCTTCAGCCATGCCCTTTCAAAGCTGCTACCGCTCGCGGTTCAAAATCCAAATGCGATGGCGTGTGAGGAGCAGAGACGAGGATTGGCGAATCACAACCTGGATTGGTATACTGCGAATGGTTGTTTTGAGTGCACGGCAAGTGGAAACGCCCACCTCTTCCGGCAAGGCCCAAGCGGCACCGCCGGCATCCGCGCAGATTGAATCAACTTTTTTCTCAACTGAGGCCAGGTAGCTCAGTGGTAGAGCGCGGCCCTGAAAAGGCCGGCGTCGGCGGTTCAATCCCGTCCCTGGCCACCATTCGTTGCAAAAACAGGCGATTCGCAGCCATCCGGGATTTTTTGTCTGATGCGGGATGGAAGGGATGCGGGTGCGTGCGCGGCGATGCGGCGCCGATCGGGTGCTACAGCAGCCGGTGTGGGCGGGCTGCTCTCGTGACTTCTCAGGCGCTTGCATGGCGGCTGGGTGAGATGCGGCGGCGGAGCGCTCTTCGGGTTCACGGGTTCGCTGGCGCGCCGGAGATCTGGCCGGAGGGCGGGATCGCTTACAATGATCGGTATCCTTGTTCGGAGGCTAACGCTCTGATCGTCGCGCTCCTCACTCCCCAGCCTGCTGTTGCCAGTCCGCTCGGGGGGCTGTTGGGGGAGATCGCTGCATTTTTTGCCTTCGCTCCGCAGTCCGGCCTGCGTCATTTTATCCACACACTGCTGAACGATCCCTTCGCGAGGCTGCCGCATCCGTGGAACTGGTTCGACGCCTCGATGCTTTTGCCGTATTTCGCAGTGATGATCCTTCTGGCCTTCTACGGTGTGCACCGCTACACGATGTGCTACCAGTACTTCAAGTACAAGAAGAATTACAACCCGAACCCGCCGCAGCACTTTTCCGAGTTGCCGTACGTCACGGTGCAACTGCCGATCTTCAACGAACAGTTCGTGATCGAGCGCCTGGTGGAGTC
>JAJYBT010000725.1 GCA_021778875.1 Acidobacteriota bacterium
CTTAGAATTAAGAAAATCTCTGTAGTTTGTAAGGAGTTGCCCGTCTTTGTGCTTGTCCTGCATCAATTGCCAACCGTATGATGTGAGCAGCGGGAGGCATGAGCAAGCCAGGCGCGACCGCTGTCATTTTCCACAATTGTACGCCAGGCGATCCTGCCGCTAGCTGAAGTTGTGCGGGCGTGGGGCTGAAATGACAAGCAAAAGCTATCTGATCGCGCAGAGCGACAGCTTTTGCGGGATGTCGACCGGTGCGCAGGTACTGGAGCACATCGTCATTGGTAGCGTAGATCCCGAGCTTGTGCGCCTCCTGGAGGAGGACAGCCTGTTGGACCAACTGCTGGCCGACCTGCTGCTCGAAGAACTGCACAATCATGGGATTGCTGGCATACTGGGGCCCGCGCTGCTCCAACTGACTCTGTGCGACCTGCTGCACGCGGTTCTGGCTGATGGTGTCGCCGGAGGACAGGAGGCGGCTGTACCAGTGGGGATAGACGACGGCATAGGTATCAGGGGCGGCGGCGCCGGCGCCGGTGAGGCCGGGGATGAGATAAACCACCATGGCCACGGAGGCTGCGCCAATGACAACGACGAACAGAGCTTTGGTGATGCGATTGTCCGATTGCAGAAAACGAATCATGGATGGAACTGGACCTTCAACTCTCTACGCGCACCGGGGCCGCGCATGGCCGGCAAAAACAGCAGCTGAGCCGGAAGCCATGGCGCTGCGGTGCGCAATTTTCGCTGCGTTGCGACTCTGCAATTATAGACGACGGCGAAGCGGCAGAGGCCGCGCCGCAAAGTACGCGGACCCGCGACGCAGACCGGGCGCGGGGCAGGCGGGTATGTCTGTACCGCGCCCCCTGCTACTGGCGCTGAATCAGCGCCAGTAGTAGGCCCCGCCCATCATGACATAGGGATGATAGAAAGGCGCCGGATAGCCGTAGGGCATGGGGGCGTAGCCGTAACCGTAGTAAGGCTGCACGTTGGGGGAGCGGCGGTAGAGTGCGGGCCCGCCGGGGTAGAGCCCCTGGGCGAGGCGCTGGGCTTCCTGGGGGCTGACGGGATCAACGGTGACCGGGGCCGCGAGATGGAAGGTGACGAGGGCTTCGGCAGGAATCCAGGCCCGGGGTCCGGGTGCGACAGTACCGGCAGCGGTACCAGCGGCGACTCCGGCGCCGGCGCCGACGGCGCAGCCGACGCCACGACCGACGATGCAGCCGATCATGGTGCCGAGGATACCGCCGGTCAGGGCGCTGCCGACGGTCTGTCCAGCCTTGTTCGGGGCCTTGACGCGGAACTCATCGGCCTGAATGGGGTAGTTGTGGCCGCCAAGGTCGAGCGAGGTGAGCGTGAGGGCAAGCGAAGAGCTGCCGGCCATTTGACCGGAGCCGACGTTCTTGCTGTCAGTGACGACGCCGTGGACGACGGCGCCGCGCGGAATGGCGAGGACACCACCCATGGTGACGTCCTGAATCACGAGGAACTGCACGGGCTGTCCGGGCTGCGCGTGCTTGCTATCGACGGGCTCACTGGTGCGGAGCTGCAGGAGGGTGCCGGGACGCAAAGTGACCGGTCCGGTGGCCGGCTGGTAGTTGGGGGTTGGAGGATACTGCTGCTGGTAGGACTGGGGAGCCTGCGCGTACTGGGGGCTCTGATACGGGGGCCGCGACTGCGAATAGGGGCCCTGCTGGGCGTCGGGAGGCTGGTTTTGAAGCGGCGGCTGGCCGGGATAGGACTGGGCCGAGGGTCCGGACGGGGGCAGGCCGGACATGTCCTGCTGGGACTGATCCTGGCCGGGCATCCCCTCGTCGCTGGGCGAGGGTTCAGAGGTCTGGGCGGCGGCGGTGGGATCGCCGACCTTCAAATTATCGTGCACCTTGGTGACGCCACTGACGCCCGCGACGATGGACTCCGCCAGTTTTTTGGAGGCGTCGGAGGAGACGGTTCCTGAAAGGGTGACTTCGCTCTCGATGGTGGCGGCTGTGATGAGGTCGTTTTTAAGCGAGGGCGCCGCATCGAGGGCATGGACCACATCCATTTCGATCTGCCCGTCCGAGCGGACCGCCGGCGTCGTGGAAGACGGAGCCGGGGACGTGGCGGAGGTTTGAGCCAGGGCCGCGGCAGCACAGAACATGACCGCTCCGGCAGAGGCCAGGAGCGGACGAAACGTCTTCTTCAGCAGGATACCCATCATTGCCATCTCTCCTCAACGGCCGCGATTCATCACGACCCGCGCAGCGACGCGCGGGAACCACGGACCGAGCTCTGACCGGGCGCCTATGAGTTTAGATGGATCCGCCCCCGTGCCAGTTACCTTATAAGACACAAATTTGAAGGAAAAGTTTCCTGGCGGCGGGACGGTTGGGCCGGCCGGCGGCGGGCGCAGGAAGACCATGGAGTGCCGCCGTCCGGCGGCCTTAGCGCGGCCAGTTTGGAGTGATGCGGATGAGGTCGAGGCTCTGTCCGGGAGCTCCGGCGTCTTCGAGGATGAAGTCAGGGGAGAGCGCGGGGACGGCAACGATGCCGCGAGTGGGCAGGGGGATGGGCTCGAAGGCCGGCGAGACGAGGCGGCCTGCGCCGGCCGCGGCAAAGAGATAGGCGAGCCCCGGAGGCGAGCCGCCGCGGAGGCTTGCGCTGGAGCGGCTGCCCTGCACCGGAATCCGCTCGACGCGGAAGTACTCGACATCGATGAGGAGGGTGCGGTCGTCGAGGAGCCGGGGCGGGATTTTGCCGGCGCGGGTGGTGAGCCGGGTGGCCTCAAGGGATCTGGCGATGTGCAGCTCGCGGGGGCGGCCGTAGTCGTACATGCGGTAGGTGAGGTCGCAGTTCTGCGGGGTTTCAAGGAGGAGGGCGCCGGGCCAGATGGCATGAATGGTTCCGGCATCGAC
>JAJYBT010000726.1 GCA_021778875.1 Acidobacteriota bacterium
CCCAGCGAGTCGCGCAGGTAAACATATTGGCCGCCGGCTTTGGGCATCATGGCGGCCAGCTCGCCGTAGCTCAGCGCGCAGATCATCGTCATCGCCGCGGTCACAATCCAGGCGCCCAGGTAAAGCGCCGGCGAGTCGGTCATCCGCGCAATATCGCAATCCACAATGAAGATTCCGCTGCCGATCATCGACCCGACCACAATGGTCGTGGCGCTGAACAGGCCCAGGCTTGGCGTCAGTTCGTCTTGTCCGCGCGGCTCGGCCGCGGCTCGCGCCGCGTCATCGCTGCCCCTGCGAGCGTCTGCAGGCTGCTGATTCATGTCGATCATTCTATCGGACCTCTGCAACTCCTTTCGCTCGCGCCATCGAGCGCGTCAGCGTCTCCGCCGGGCGCGCTCCCGAGGCGGCAAAAACCGCCACTCCAGGCTCGATCTGGTGCGGCTCACGATTCCGCGCCGCATCTACGCGCAGGCCTGCGCGCCGCGCCCCGGACTCACTTGCCGCCCGTTCCAACCTGCACCGGAGTTGCATACACTGAGCGATCGCCCCCGTCCGGAAACCACTTGTGCGTAATCTCCCGCAACTCGTCCAGATTCTGTGTGACCCCCCGCGCCGTCATCACAATGTTTCTGTCCTTTGTCCACCGGTTCTCATACCAGCTGCACGCCTGAAACTCGTCGTTCTGCTCCTTCCGCCAGGCCGCCGACATCTGCCGGTAGTGCGCCAGCGTTGCGCTCTGCGCCCGCTCCCCGGCCAGATCTGTCAGTTGATAAGGGTCGTCGCGATGATGGAACAGCAGCTCCTTCCCGTCGCGGTGATAAACCGCATAGGTGTACTCGTGATCGCGCACCGCGCGCCACTCCGAGCCATCAATCCAGGCCGCCGTGTTGCCCATGCCCTGCATGTGCGCGGCCTCATGGTCGGAGCCCCCTTTGCCCAGCGCCTGTGAGCTCAGATCCATTCCTTCCACCGCTGAAGGCACCGGCAGATCCAGCAGCCGCAATATCGTCGGCATGATGTCCGGCGTTCCCAGCAGCGATTCCGATACTGACTTCGCGGGGATGCGATTCGGCCAGCGGATCAAAAACGGAATCCTCGCTGCTTCTTCATAAAAAATCAGCTTGGCCTGGCGCCCGTGCGAGCCGAACATCTCCCCATGGTCCGACGTGAAGACGACGATCGTATTGTCCGCCTGACCGCTCTCTTCAATCGCCTTCAGCAGCCGTCCAAAGTTCCAGTCCAGATTTGCCGTCTGCGCGTAGTAAACCCGCATCCAGTCGTGCACCACCTGGTCGTAGTTCCGCGGCAGCACCTGCCAGGCATCTCCGTATGGATCGGAAATGTCGGAGTAGTTCGGCCGCAGCGGCAGGTTGACGTTGCGGTACAGGTCCGCATAGGACGCATCGACATTGCCCCAATCCCACGGGTAGTGCGGAGGCCCCCAGGAAAGAAACAGCGCGAATGGCTCTGCGCTCTCCTGCGCGCCCTTCAGATATTCAATGGCCATGTCCGTCTGTCCGTCCGGCTCGTACTGCGTGCGGATGTGCGGCGCCGGCGTGTCCAGAAAATAGGGAGAGTGGTGGTACGTGTGGTTGAAGTTATAGGCGGCCCAGTATCCATCGAAGCCCAGCCGGTAAGGCCCCGGCGGAACAAACCCATTCTTGATCAGGTTGTGATGGCCCAGTTGGTTGGCCCACATATGCCATTTCCCGATGTAGGCGGTGCGATATCCCGATCGCGTCAGCACGTCGCCAAAACAATCATGCTCCGGGCTCAGCCGCAGTTCGTTGATGACCATCCCGGTGCTTGACTGGTATTTGCCCGTCATCAATGAGCACCGGTAGGGCGCGCAAACCGGCGCGGACGAGACGGCCTGGTGAAAATTGCATCCCTCCGCCGCGAATGCGTCGATATTCGGCGTGCGCGCGAACTCGTCTCCTGCATAACCGCATGAGCAGTAGCGAAGCTGATCGGCAAATACATAGACGAGGTTCGGCTTCTTCGCCTGCGCCTCCTGCGTCGCTCCGCGCGCCGTCTTGCTCAGTGCAAGTGAGCTCACGGCCGCGCCTGCGCCCGCAAGAAAATGACGTCGATTCATGGATGGCATCGATAATTCTCCTCGGCGTGCAATAGTATTGGCCGGTTCCCCGCGCCCGTTCCTGGTCTTGTTCGATGGCGGCCGCGCTGCATCTTCCGCCCCGTCCCCGCCGTCATCCCTCCGCCTGCGGAAATGCGGTAATGCGCAGCTTGGCCGCGCCGTAAGGAATCAGGCGGATGTTCTCTGCCTCCGCGTTCCCGGCCGCCGGGCTCGCCGGCACAGGGTCGGCCACCCCGTCCACCGCCCGCCATGCATCCAGCCGGACCGCCTTCGCTTCAAGCGCCACCGGCGTTTGCCGCCGCGCAAACGGCGCATCGCCCACCGGTGTCTCCGTCGCCTTCAGCTCGCGCGCTGTGTCTTCGCTTGCACTGAGTCCATAGTTCCACTGGCTGCCCGGGAACACCTGCCAGTCCGCCGTCATGCCGCGGTCGCGCAGCTTTACCCAGGACTCGTCGATCCCGTAGGAAAACACCAGCGGGCCGCGCTCCACCGCCATCGAACGGTTGAACCATCGTGAAATCCGCGGCTGCATCGGAAACTCGATCTCCACCCGGTCGCCGTGGTTCCAGGTGCGCTCGATCCGGGCAAATGTCCCCGCCTTCGCCGCCGGCTGCTCGTCTCCGTTCACGCGCACCGTTGTCCCTTCCGCCCACGCCGGTATGCGCAGGTGGAGCGGGAAGCGCAGCGCCGATGCTGGATTCACCTCCAGCCGCACGCTGCCGCGGAACGGGTATTCCGTCTCTTCGACAATCGTTACCTCGGTCCCCTGCACCCGCGCTCTTGCCTCGC
>JAJYBT010000727.1 GCA_021778875.1 Acidobacteriota bacterium
CGGCTGCCGCAACGACCTCTTCCCCTGGGTCGAGGTCACCGTCGGCGCCGGCTCCAACGGCAAGCCGCAGCCGGTTGGCTTCAATGACATGAGCACCGGCGAAGGCTCCACCGCCATGGGCTTCTACAACGTGCAGCAGGGCGATGCGCCGTACCTCAAGTACCTGGCCGATCACTACTCCATGAGCGACAACTACCACCAGGCCGCTCTGGGCGGAACGGGCCTCAACCACATCGAGATCGGCATGGGCGACGCCATCTGGTACAGCGACGGCAACGGCCACCCCGCCACCCCTCCCGCCAACGAAATTGAGAACCCCGACGCGCAGCCCGGCACCAACAACTACTACACGCAGGACGGCTACTCCGGCGGCAGCTATTCCGAGTGCGCTGACAGCAGCCAGCCCGGCGTCAAGTCCGTGGTCGGCTATCTCGGCTCGCTCCAGCGTCCGGTCAAGCCCAACTGCGAGCCCGGCCACTACTATCTCCTCAACAACTACAACCCCGGCTACTTCGGCGACGGAACCGTGGACACCAAGGACACCTACACGGTTCCGCCCTCCACGGTCCGCACCATCGGCGACGCCCTGCTGGCAAAGAACATCTCCTTTGCCTTCTACGGCGACCAGTGGAATAACTACGTTGCCAACCCCACCACGCTGCCCGGCAACCTGTACTGCAACATCTGCAACTTCCTGCAGTACTCCACTTCCATCATGACCAACCCCACCCTCCGCGCCACCCACATCAAGGACTCGGTCGATCTCTACGCCGACATCCAGAAGGGCACCCTGCCCGCCGTGTCGTACGTCAAGCCCAACGGCCTGGCCGACGGCCACCCGGCCTCGTCCAAGCTGGATATCTTCGAAGGCTTCGTCAAGAAGATCGTGGACGGCGTGCAGGCCAACCCCGAGCTGTGGGAGAGCACCGCAATCTTCATCACCTTTGACGAGGGCGGCGGCTACTATGACTCCGGTTACGTGCAGCCGGTCGACTACTTTGGCGATGGAACGCGCGTGCCCATGATTATCGTCTCGGCCCACACCCTGCCGGGACACATCTCGCACACCTATGCCGACCACGTCTCCATCCTCAAGTTCATTGAGCGCAACTGGAACCTGAACCCACTCACCGGTCGCAGCCGCGACAACCTGCCCAACCCGCAGACCACGCAGGCTAACCCCTATGTCCCGGTCAACAGCCCGGCCATCGGAGACCTCTTTGATCTGTTCCAGTTCGGCAGCGGCAACGAGTGGGGCCGCTAACTTCTCAAGCTCCCACGGCAATCCGGAAACGCAAACGGCCCGTCCTCAGCGACGGGCCGCTTTGTCTTGCGCAGTCTCTCAGGCGCGAGCCGTCTCTGCCCGCGCCACCAGCACCACCACGGCAATGCCCAGCAGCAGAATCGCTTCTTCCACGTGTTCGCTGCGGTTGTGCAGTTTGTTGAAGTGAATCCGGCTGGGGTTCGTGGCGTCTGCGGCATCCACCGCGCCGCCCGCCGCAATGCGGTCGCTCTCCATCGCCGGGATAATGCTGTACTGCGAGTACACCGTCAGCATCAGCATCAGCACCACCAGTACCATGGGTGCCAGCACAGCCTTCGGCTTGTAGAGTCCCCATGCCGGAGCCAGCGCCAGCAGCGCCAGAATCACCAGCCCGGCAACCATCCCCATTCCATGCAGAATGCGCAGCAGGTGCCCGACAATCGAGCCGGCCATGTGTGTATCCGGCTGCAGCGTGCCAAAGGTGATGGCGGCCACCACCGGGAAAAAGATCTCAGCGCCCAGCCAGACAATCAGGGCAAGGTACAGCAGCGTGCGGAGCAGGGTCTTCATGCGCGGTCCGTTCTCACAGCTCCGTCATCCGCCGCCGGGCGGCGAACGCGGGCAACGGCTCTATGCTCTCACACCGGCTTGGCCGCTCCGCAAGTACGCCGAGCATTATCGTCTGCCTGCGCGTGTCTGCCTGCCTAGTCGATTCGTCCGTACACGGACGGCCGCCCAATCAGCCGCTCAATCCGCTTGTGGATGGGCGGATGCGTGGAGAACAGGCTGGCGAAGGTCTCGCCTGAGAGCAGCGGCTGCACAATGAACAGGTGCGCCGAGGTGGGCGAGGCCACCATCGGAACCCGCCGGCTTACTCCCGCAATCTTTTCGAGCGCGCTGGCCAGTGCATACGGATTGCCCGTCAGATGCGCCCCGCTCGCGTCCGCCTCATATTCGCGCGTGCGCGAGACCCAAAGCTGGATCAGCATGGCGGCAATCGGCGCCAGAATCAGCATGAACAGCGCGCCCACTCCGCCGTCGCGGTCGCGGCGTTCGCCGCCGCCCAGTCCGCCCAGCGCCCCAACCCAGAAGGCCATGCGCGCCAGAATCGTAATCGCTCCGGCCAGCGTGGCCGCAATCGAGCTGGTCAGGATGTCCCGGTTGCGCACATGCCCCAGCTCATGGGCCAGCACGCCCTCCAGCTCGTCATCATTCAGAATGCCCAGGATGCCGTGGGTCACGGCCACCGAGGCGTGCTGCGGATTCCTGCCCGTGGCAAACGCATTCGGCGAGTCCGTCGGAATTACGTAGATCTTCGGCATGGGGATATGGGCGCGCTGCGTCAGCCGCTCCACCACCTCGTAGGCTCGCGGCAGCTCCTCGCGCGTCACCGGCTGCGCGCCATACATCGCCAGCGCAATCTTGTCGGAGTAGAAGTAGCTGAAGAAGTTGGTTGCCGCGGCAATCGCAAAAGCAATCCACGCTCCGTTGGTTCCGCCCAGGTACTGCCCGGCCAGAACCAGCAATACGGTAAGCGCAGTCAGCAGCATCGTGGTCTTGAAGGCGTTCATGGAGTTTAATCTCCACCTTTCTGCCTATTGGACGAGAGAT
>JAJYBT010000728.1 GCA_021778875.1 Acidobacteriota bacterium
AAAGGAAACGCCGCGCGCCCCCAGCTCAAACATCCCCTCGGCTGAGCGCAATCGGTGGGTCAGCAGTTGCCAGCGCATCGCCGCCAGCGCCGCATATTGCCCCAGCGCCAGCCGGCTAAGCGGTCCTGCCGCAACACGCGCCTCGCCGCCCTGGTCCGCGCTCAGGCCAGCCATGAAAGCTCCTGCGCCGGCTCCTGCCCGCCCGCTCCCACAATCGAAAGAAAAATCTCTTCCAGCGTAAGCCGCTGGCTGCTCTCCGCGCCCGGCAGCGTACTCGCCACCCCCGCGCGCAGCTCTTCCAGCGACCCGTTGGCCACCAGCCGCCCCTGGTGAATGATCGCGACATGGCTGCACAAACGCTCCACAATCTCCAGCACGTGCGTCGTCAGGAAGATCGTCGCGCCGCGCTGAATCATCCCCTGCAGCATGGTCTTCAGCATCCCCGCTGCAATCGCGTCCACGCCCTCGAACGGCTCATCCAGAAAAAGCACGCGCGGCCCGTGAATCACCGCCGCCGCCAGCGCCAGCTTCTTCTGCATCCCATGGGAAAAGTCCGTCACCAGCTTGCGCGTTTCCCCTGCCAGTTGCATAAAGTCCAGCAGCTCATCGGTACGCCGGTTCGTCGTCTCGCGGTCCAGCCCATACATCCGGCCCACAAAGCGCAAATACTCCCGCGCCGTCAGCCGTCCCGCCAGCGCCATGCCCTCCGGCACCACGCCGATCTGCCGCTTCAGCTCCAGCGCTCCGGCCCAGAAAGGCTGGCCCAGGATCTCCACTGTGCCCGCACTCGGCTCCAGCAGCCCGGTCAGCATTTTAATGGTGGTGGACTTGCCCGCGCCGTTCGGCCCCAGAAAGCCGAAGAACTGCCCTCGGGCCACTCTCAGCGTCACATCCTCCACGGCCGTCAACGCGCCAAAGCGCCGCGTTAGACCGTGGGTTTCAATCGCCGCAGTTTCCATCTGCGGCCAGCATAGCAAGCTTGCCCGCCTCCTACAAAAATCGGAGGTGGGCCAGTTTGAAGAGTACTGCCTTCACAGTCTGCGAAAAAACTCGCCGCTCGCAATGTCTTGTAACAGGGCACGAGTTTACTCGTGCCGTAAGTGGCTTAAAATCAGCCCGGCCTTCAGGCCCTGCGCTTCTGTGCCCACTCGTCTTGGCTACTCCTTTGAGTTTTTCCGCAGCCTCTTCAGCCCGTACATAAACTGAACAGCATGAATCCGGGCCTGCGCAAACATCGCGAAGCAGAATCAGTTCTCCGTTGCCATTGATGCTTCCGGCCCGCCCAGCGGATCGTTATCCCGATCCGTCACCTCCACCAGCGCCGCCAGTCGTGCCCGCAGTTCCGGCGTCAGGCATCCCTCCGTCGCGCGCCAGCTCCAGTTGCCCGCGGCGACTGCCGGCGTATTCATCCGCGCCTCCGAGCCCAGTTCCAGCAGGTCCTGCAAAGGAAACACCGCCATCCATGCCACGCTCGTTGCGGTCGCCCGAATCAGCGCCCACACCGGACGCGCAACGCCATCAATAACGGACACCGGTCCCACATACGCCTCCGCTGCCGCGCGCTCCTGCTCGCCCGCCGTCTGCCACCAGCCCTGCGTCGTGTCGTTGTCGTGCGTGCCAGTGTAGGCCACGGTCTCAGGCGTGTACTGATGCGGCAGGTGCATGTGCGCCGACGTGTCGCTGAAACCAAATTGAATTACCTTCATCCCCGGCAAACCCAGTTCCAGCCGCAGCGCGTCCACCTCCGGCGTAATCACGCCCAGGTCTTCAGCCACCAGCGGCAGCGGACCCAGCGCCGCCTCCAGCGCGCGAAACAGCTCCAGCCCCGGCGCCTTCACCCACTTCCCATAGATCGCCGTCTCCTCCTCCGCCGGAATCGACCAGTACGCCTCAAACCCGCGAAAGTGGTCCAGCCGCACAATGTCATACAGCTCGCATGCCCGGCGAATCCGCTCAATCCACCAGTCGAACCCCCGCTCGGCCAGCACATCCCACCGGTACAGCGGATTGCCCCACCGCTGCCCCGTCGGTGAAAAATAGTCCGGCGGCACCCCGGCAACGCGCGCCGGCTTCAGTGCCTCGTCCAGATCGAAAATCTCCGCATGTACCCACACATCGGCCGAATCCATATTCACAAAAATGGCCACGTCGCCCAATATGCGGATGCCGCTGCCCGCCGCCGACTTGCGAAGCGCCTGCCACTGCTTTGCAAAAGCGAATTGCAGAGCCTGCTCGCGCGCCAGCTCGCGGCCGTGTCGCGCCGCCGCCTGCGCCAGCGCCTCCGGCCTGCGCCGCCGCAATGCCTCCGGCCACTCCGTCCACGCGCCTGTATTGAACTCGCGCCGCAGCACCGCATAAAGCGCATAGTCGGTAAGCCACGCAGACTCCGCGCGGCAGAACGCCTCAAACTCGCGCCATTGCTCAGCCAGCCCCTCCTCACGCGGCCCGCGATCCAGGAAGTTGCCCGCGGCCTCCTCCAGCAGCGGCAGCTTGCGCGCTTCCACCTCGCCAAAGTCCACCTTGCCGCTGCGCCCCGCAAGCCCCGCAATGCGACCGCCGTCAATCCATCCCCAGTCCGACAAATACTCCAGGCTGATCAGCAGCGGATTGCCCGCAAACGCCGACGAGCCCGCATACGGCGAGTGCCCATAGCCCGTCGAGCACAGGGGAAGCACCTGCCAGATGTGCTGTTTTGCCGCGGCCAGAAAAGCCACAAACTCATGAGCCGCAGGACCAAGGTCGCCGATGCCTCCATAGGAAGGCAGAGAACTCACGTGCAGCAGAACTCCCGAAGAGCGCTTGAATTGCATGTCTGCATTATCTCCGCACACCCGCCCTTGCGCGCAAAGGTCCGCCCCGCCCGCC
>JAJYBT010000729.1 GCA_021778875.1 Acidobacteriota bacterium
GAGCACGATCCGGCCGGTGAGCCGCTCGGCGGAGAGCCCGGTGGGCGGCGCCGGTGGCGACGCGGCGGGGAGCACGGCGCGGACCGGGGCCGTCCACGCGCCCGCCTCGCCGCGCGGGTTCACCGCCGCGACCTCGTAGTAGTACGCGCTGCCCGGCATCCCGGTCGCGTCGGCGCAGATGCGTTCCGGCCGCCAGCGCGTCAACTCGGCCTGCAGCTCCTCGACCAGCCGGCTGAACGACGCCCCCTGCCAGGAACGGATCGCGATCACCTCTGCCCGCTGGCCCGCCCGCGCGATGGTCAGCACCGTCCGGTCCGACCGATCCCCTTCGCCCCCGAAGTCGAGCCCGGCGACGTAGCGTTCGCCGGCGACCGGGCCGGCCAGCGGTAGATGCGCGCCGAGCAGCGCCGCGACCTCTTCGGCGCGAAACAGCGCGCCGACGCCCTGCGCTTGCGTCAGCTCGTACTGGGTAAGGAACAGCGGATGCGCGGCCCCCAGCCGCTCCCGCTCCCTGCGGACGTAGTCGCCGTAGGCCGGCCGGCTGGCCGCGACCTCCCGCCAGCTGACCTGGTGGTGCCGGGGCAGGAAATCCAGGTACGGCAGCCCCGGCCGCGAGGCGTCGAAGACACGGTTCCGCTCAACTTCGCGCTCGAGCACGTCACGGAAGAGATTTATGTCGGCATCGACGCGGATACCGTCATCGCCAACGACGCCATCTCAAAACTCATTCCGCATTTTGCCGATCCTCGAATCGGCGCAGTCGCGGGCAACGCCAAGGTCGGCAACCGCGTCAACCTGTGGACACGCTGGCAAGCCCTCGAATACATCACCAGCCAGAACTTCGAGCGCCGCGCCCTCGACCTTTTCCACGTCGTCACCGTCGTCCCCGGCGCCATCGGCGCATGGCGCACCGCCCCCGTGAAGGAACTAGCCGGCTATCCCATCAATACCGTCGCTGAAGATGCCGACCTCACCATGAACCTCCTCGAGCACGGGTTCCGCGTCATCTACGAGGACCACGCGCTCGCTTTCACTGAGGCCCCCATCAACGCCGGCGGGCTCATGCGACAGCGCTTCCGCTGGAGCTTCGGCATCCTCCAGGCCGTCTGGAAGCACCGCGCCGCATTCTCCAAGAACAAGGCCATGGGCTTCTTCGCGCTGCCCAACATCCTCATCTTCCAAATGCTCCTGCCGCTGGTCTCGCCCTTCATCGACATCATGTTCATCGCCGGAGTCGTCAAATACTTTGTTGACCTCCATTACCATCCCGCCGCCGCCTCCGCCGCCAGCTTCCAAAAGCTCGTCGCCTACTTCGCCGCCTTCATGGTCATCGACTTCATCACCTCCACCATCGCCTTCTCGCTCGAGCGCCGCCACCCCGCCAACAAGGGCGACGGATGGCTCCTCTTCCACATCTGGCTGCAGCGCTTCGCCTACCGCCAGCTCTTCTCCATCGTGCTCTTCAAAACCGTCAAGCGCGCCATTGACGGCAAGCCATTCAATTGGGACAAACTGGAACGCACCGCAAAAATGAGCAAGCACACCGACGCCTTGACGGAGCGCCCGTAGCCGAGCGCTCTCCCCTCCACCCTGCCATCCTGCTTCCACCGTGTCATCCTGGACGCAGTAAAGGCGCCGCGGTCCTGTTTCATCCGCGGCTTTGCGTCCAGGCGGAAAATCCCTTCCATGCCCCCGGCGCCACACCACTCACACGCGACCAAAAGGCCGTCCGCATCGCGCACACCAGGGCCGTTTGCAGGCACCAGTCCCGCAGCCCGCCCGACATGGATTAGCAAGGTGTATTTAGCGCCCGCCGGAAACCTGGCGCATGCGGTGTTTGAACACCACATAAAACCAGTGGAAGAACCGCCATGCCGAGTTGTGCAGCAGCCGCATCTGCTCCGCCTTCAACGCCGCATAGGACCGCCGCACATACCCGTCGAACTCCGGCGGAAAATCCACCAGCGACCGCCGCTCGCTGAAATCCCCCTCCGACCACTTCGCCATCACCGCCTTGTATCCCACCACGTGCGTCACAAACTCCAGCAGGCACGGCGGCATCTGCTCCTCGACAATCAAATACGCCCTCTCAATGATGATGCGCTCGCGCTCGTTGTTCAGCGGCATGAAGATTGTCTTCATCCACAGCACCCACTCCGCAAGCTCCTCATCGTTCTGCGGGTGGTTTTTCTGCAGCCGCTCGCCCTTGCCCTGCTTTTTCAATAGCGCCTTGTAGGCTATCTGCCCCGCCTGGCTGGCCACATACAGCGGCCCGTAAAACTCATTCAGCCGCTTGTTCACCAGCTCCAGCTTGTCGCGCCGCCGCGCCATCATCCGCGCCACAAAAAAAGTGAACAGGTAACCCAGGAAGGCGAGAATGATCGTCAGCGTCGCCGCATTCTGCAAAAAACCAAGTATCGTGTTGCTGGTCTCGGTCAACATCACTGCCCCCGCCAATCAACTGATGACGCTGCTTGCCCTGCATTTCCATTGGCTACGCGCTACTCGCCGCCCTTCATCGCTTTCGCCGCTTCCTTCGCAAAGTACGTCACAATAAAATCCGCGCCCGCTCTCCGGAAGCCCAGCAGCGACTCCAGCATCGCCCGCTTCTCGTCCAGCCAGCCCTTCTCAAACGCCGCCTTCAGCATCGAATACTCGCCGCTCACCTGGTACGCCCCCATCGGCACGCCAAACTTCCGCCGCGCCGCCAGAATCACGTCCAGGTACGGCATCCCCGGCTTCATCAAAATCATGTCCGCTCCCTCTTGCAGGTCAAGCGCAATCTCGCGCAACGCCTCGCGCCCGTTCGCACCATCCATCTGATAACTGCGCCGGTCGCCGAACTGCGGCGCCGAGTCC
>JAJYBT010000730.1 GCA_021778875.1 Acidobacteriota bacterium
GCTTTCGACGGACGAGGTTTTGGAAGGGCGCGAGTTTTCTCGTGCCGACATAGGGTTCAAGAAAAATCGGGGTCTTTGCCCCTGAGGAAACCATGGCAGAACGCATCGTAGTCTTCGAAATCAAGCGCCAGGCCAACCCGGACGCGCCTGCTGTCTGGGAGCGCTTTGAGATCCCGTGGCGCGCAGGCATGAACGTCATCTCCGCGCTGATGGAGATCGCCGGCAACCCCGTTACCGCTGACGGCCGCGAGACCACGCCCATCGCCTACGACTCCAACTGCCTCGAGGAGATCTGCGGCTCCTGCGCCATGCTCATCAACGGCAAGGCCCGCATGGCCTGCTCGGCCCTCGTCGATAATTTGGAGCAGCCCGTCCGCGTCGCGCCCCTCTCCAAGTTTCCGCTCGTTCGCGACCTGCAGGTCGACCGGTCAGTCCTCTTTGAGAACCTCAAGCGCGTCAAAGCCTGGGTTCCGGTTGACGGCACGTACGACCTCGGCTCAGGCCCCCGCGTCTATCCCCAGCAGCAGGAGGTCAACTATCCCCTCTCCAACTGCATCTCCTGCACCTGCTGCATGGAAGTCTGCCCGCAGTTCAACGAAGACACGGACTTTGTAGGCGCAGCCACCATCGCACAGGTCAAGCTCTTCAATAACCACCCCACCGGCAAGGTCTTCAAGGAAGAGCGCCTGCGCGCCCTCTCCGGCGACGGAGGCATTCAGGAGTGTGGCTACGCGCAGAACTGCGTCGAGGTCTGCCCCAAGCAGCTCCCGCTCACCAACGCCATCAGTGACGTCGGTCGCGATGTCGTCATCCAGAAGATCCAGGATTGGCTTCGCGGATAAGCGCAGAGATCTGTGGCGCTGGGTCAGGCGAGGATACAGAATTACAGCTTCATCCAACCCTTGGCGCGAAGTAAACGCGCCAAGGGCCAGGGCAATGGCATTTCAAGATATATGATGATTCTGCTTTGCAAGGGCACTACTTCAGCCGTGCCCTTGCAAAGCAGCTACTGCTCGCAGTGCAAAATCCAAATACGATGGCCCTGCCAAGGGGGAATCTCGTGTCGGCTGCGGATGCTTCCTGCAGGGATCACAATGCGCGTCCGCTGCCAGTTGGTAGCGGACCGCACCTCTCAATCCCGCTTACTTGTACTCGCAGTTGGTTCTGTACAGCCCGTCCCGGTGGGCGCTGCCGTCCACCACTGAACCGAATGCCTGCGTCGACAGCGGTGAGTTCTTCACCGCGTCCAGAATGGCAGCCTGTACCTTGTCCAGGCCCTCCGGCGTCGGCGTTATATACACAATCAAGAACGTGCCCGGATCCTCGGTGTGTATGGCCATATCATCGATCTCGTACTCTGAGATGGTGCCGTCAGCCACCAGCTTCTCCAGCACCGGAGCTATAAACCGCCCGCTCAGATTGTCCAGCGTATCGTCCGCAGCGTCTTCCTTCAGCTTGTACACCGAAACATGCGTGTACCCGTTCTTCACCGCGCCCGGTTTCCAGTTGTAGTAGTGGCTCACGTAAATCTCGTCCCAGTGCCGGGCCGCATTCAGCGCGGGCGAAGATTCGCTGCTCGAGTCATGCAACTGGTTCAGCACCTTCACCACGCCGGCCAGCGACGTCGCCGCCCACCAGTTATCGTGGGTCTCGGCGTCCATCTGGTGCACCAGGTTCATATCGTCGCCGTAGCCCACAATGGTGCCGTCGCTCATCGCCTTTTGCATCATGCCGTCCAGCGCCCCCAGCGACTTTTCCGCATCGCCCCAACTGCCGCGCATAAACTGCCAGTTGGCCACGTAGGTATAGAGCGGCGGCTTTTCCTTCATCTCCTGCGCCTGCGCTGCATTGCCCGGAGCCAACAGCGCCGCGAGGCCCGCGAGCCCCGCGCAAACAGTCCAAAGATTCTTGCGCATCTTTCCCTCCATTCTCTATGTATCCTGTGCCAGAACTGCGATGCGACCTCTGGCAGAGCGAAGTATACCGCAAGTCGGCGATTCCGCCGCTACGTGAGCCGGTTCTGTCCAGGGCACACCTGCCATGTTTTCTGGTGCCGAACGCCATAACGGCGCTGCCATCGGCGGCGTCTGCATGTACAGTGGGGCCGGGAAATAACTGTGCATGGCTAAGTCAGACCGGATGAGCCGCCAGAGATGGCAGCTTCCTGAGCACGTGTAAGTCCTCCAGAATGCAGCCACTGCGCCCTTAAGCCTGCGCGTTTTGATGCGCAACATCTTCCGGGATCGCCCAAACTCATGCGAATTTCTGCGATCCCGGAACCCGGTGTCAGACATTCTTCCCGTCGGCGGAGTCGAGTACCGTGTCGGCAGCCGCGCGGCTCCAGCCGATGCGGAGATCCTTCACGTTGTGCAGCGCAAAGTTGCTGCCGGCTGTCTTTGGTGCGGTGATGGCGAAGAAGTCGGCGCGGTTGACGTCTTCAAGATAGAACGCCGGGCGGGAATCGGGCGTCAGAGCTGCCAGTTCAACGTGGCTCATCTCGATGTTGCGCACGTGGCGCAAATAGAACCCCAGGGACGGCATCTGTCCGAACATGCCTGGCTCTGGATAGCCGTCTGCCTTCTCCGGCGGCTGGATGGCCGCGGCATCGGCTCCTGCACCGCCAACGTTCTCAATGTAGATGTTCGAGAGCTTCACATCTTCGATGGCATAACCGGGAATGCCGCTTAAGATGGATGTCACGCGCATGGGCGCGTTGTGGCAGACAAGATTGCTGACCAGCACCCGCTTCAGCGTGCCAACTTTGGTCGTGTCCTTGGGACCGCGCAGCCGCGCACCCAGGCGCATGAAGATCGGCGGCGAGATCAGAGCGCGCATGGTGGTGTTCGTGATGG
>JAJYBT010000731.1 GCA_021778875.1 Acidobacteriota bacterium
ATGATGTGAACATGCTCCTCCGCCAGTACGCGCAGATGGCCCGCATGTTCAAGCAGATGGGCAAGGGCGGCCTGGCCAAGCAGATGATGCGCGGCGGCATGGGAGCCCTCGGCATGGGCGGCCGTCAGAAATTCGGACGATAACGGATTGCAATGACCCCGCTTCAGGATCAACTCGACGAGATCACCGCCAACACCCGGCAACTGGTGCAGGCCGATCGCCTCGCCATCGGCGAGCGCGCCATCGCCGAGCTCTTTGAGACCGGCATCGAAGAGCGTATCCTGCCCGTCGGCGCCATCGCGCCCGACTTTGCCCTCCAAGACTCCAACGGCAAGCTCGTGCGCTCGGCCGACATGCTCGCGCTCGGCCCTCTCGTCGTCAAGTTCTTCCGTGGCCGCTGGTGCCCCTATTGCATGACCGAGCTTGAAGCCTGGCGCGACCTCTACGGCCAGATCCGCGAGCACAACGCGCTCATGGTCGCCATCGGCCCGCAGTCGCAGCGCCAGAGTGACTTCATGGCCGGCCAGCATGGCCTGCCCTTCCCCGTCCTCACAGACCCTGCCAACGCGCTCGCCGAGCAGTTCGGCCTCGTCTACACCATCCCCGACTACCTGCGCGAGTACTACCTCTCCATCATGGTCAACATCCCCTTCGTCAACGGGGAAAACTCCTGGCGCCTGCCCATCCCGGCCACCTACGTCCTCGGCAAAGACCGCACCGTCCTCTTCGCAGAGGCTCACGCCGACTTCCGCGTCCGCCCCGAGCCGACCGAGGCTCTCGCCTCAGCCCTCGCCGCCTGCCGCCACTAGCGCCCGGCGCCTTATCGCGCGGTTATCCCCAGCTGCGCCTCGGCCTGTGCCAGGCTCACGCCCCGCAGCAGAAACACCTTGCTCCGCGATAACTCGCCCGCCACCAGCTCAATTGAGGACTTCGACACGTCGAATGTCTTCGCCAGAAAGGCAATCAGCGCCTCATTCGCGCGCCCTTCCACCGGCGGAGCCTGCACCGCAATCTTCAGTTGCGCCGCCGCGCCTTCGCCGTAAACGCCCGCAATCGCCGTCTTCTTCGCGCCCGGCTGCGCGCGCACCGCCAGCGTCACGCCGTCCTTGGTCTCGCGCAGCATGCCCGCGCTCATTCCGAGGGACCGGAATACGGCGCGCGCTTGCCGAACAGCGCCGTCCCAATGCGGATGCGCGTCGCGCCTTCCTCAATCGCCAGCGCAAAGTCGCCGCTCATGCCCATTGAGAGCACCTGCAGATTCAGCCTGGGATGCACCGCCGCCCATCGGTCGCGCCACATGCGCAGGCTGCGGAAGCATGCCCGCGTCCCATCCTCGGCCACGCCCCACGGCGCAATCGTCATCAGCCCCTGCGTCTCCAGGTGCGCCAGCCCCGGCAACGCCTCCAGCAACTGCGCCGCCTCGGCCGACTCCGGCTCCAGCCCGGTCTTCGTCTCCTCCGGGCTCAGCTTCACCTCGATCAGCACCGGCAGCCGCTTGCCCAGCCTGCCCGCGGCATCGTTCAGCCGCATCGCCAGCCGCAGGCTGTCCAGCGAGTCAACCCCGTCATACAGCTCCGCCGCCCGCGCTGACTTGTTCGATTGCAACGTTCCAATCAGGTGTACGCGAATCGGTTCCGTGCCTTGCCGCAGCGGCTCCAGCTCCGCCGCCTTGGCTGCAAACTCCTGCACGCGGTTTTCGCCAAACAGCTTCAGACCCAGCCCGGCCGCCTCCGCAACGGTCGCCGCCGGATAGGTCTTCGATACCGCCATCAGCTCCACATCGGTGCGCGGCCGGCCGGCCTTTCTGCAAGCGGCTGCAATGGCATTCTCCAGCCGCTCCAGATTCTCCTTCAGAGCCGTCATCGCGCCTTCACCCGCTTCGTCATGGCCGCCTTAGTGTCCGCGCTCTTCCAGGAACTTTTCCACTTCCAGCGCGGCCATGCAGCCCGAGCCCGCCGCCGTAATCGCCTGCCTGTACCGCCGGTCCTGCACGTCGCCGCAGGCAAACACCCCGGCCACCAAAGCGCCGTTGTGCGTGGTGAACACGTTGTCCCGCGTGCGGATGTAGCCATCCTGGTCCAGGTCAATCTGGCCGGCAAACATCTTTGCGTTCGGCTCGTGCCCAATGCCCAGAAACAGTCCGCTCACCGGCAGCGTCGTCACCTCGCCGCTGATCACGTCGCGCAGCCGCAGCCCCTTCACCTCGTGCTCTTCCACGCCCAGCACCTCATCCACCACGGTATTGGTGCGCAGTTCAATATTGGGGTGCGCCATCGCGCGGTCCAGCATGATCTTCGACGCGCGGAAAGCGCTGCGCCGGTGCAGCAGCGTCACCTTGCTGGCAAACCGCGTCAGAAACAGCGCCTCCTCCATAGCGGAGTCGCCGCCGCCCACCACGGCAATCTCCCTGCCGCGGAAGAAGAAGCCGTCGCACGTGGCGCAGCTCGACACGCCATGCCCAATCAGCGCCTGCTCGCTCGGCAGTCCCAGCCAGCGCGCGCTCGCACCGGAGGCAACAATCAGCGTGCGCGTGCAGATCTCGCCCACTGAGGTGTGCAGCCTGTACGGGTGCGCGCTCAGGTCCACTGAGTTCAGATGCGCCAGCTGAAACGTCGCTCCAAAGCGCGTCGCCTGCTGCTTCATGTTGTCAATCAGTTCCGGCCCCTGGATGCCCTCCGGCCATCCCGGAAAATTCTCCACCAGCGTGGTGATGGAAAGCTGGCCGCCGGGCTCGTGGCCCTCCAGCACCAGCGGGTTCAGGCCGGCGCGGCCGGTGTAGATGGCGGCGGTGAGTCCGGCGCAGCCGGAACCGAGGATTACAGTGTCGCGTGTCTCAGTCATGGGTTTCCAA
>JAJYBT010000732.1 GCA_021778875.1 Acidobacteriota bacterium
CTGGTGCTGGGCGAGAGCGGCACCGGCAAGGAGCTGGTGGCGCGCACCATTCATGCCAGCGGCCCCAACGCGCACAGGCCCTTTCTGCCGGTGGACTGCGGCTCGCTGGTGCCAAGCCTGATTGAAAGCGAACTCTTTGGCTACGTGAAGGGCGCCTTTACGGGCGCCAATCGCTCCAAGGACGGCCTGCTGGTGGCGGCCGAGGATGGCACCGTCTTTCTGGATGAGATTGGCGAGCTCTCGCTGGACCTGCAATCGAAGCTGCTGCGGGCGCTGCAGGAGAAGGAAGTCCGCCCGGTGGGCGCCACGCACCGGGTGCCGATGAAAGCCCGCATTGTGGCCGCGACCAATCGGGACCTGGCGGCGATGGTGGACAAGGGAACCTTTCGCAAGGACCTCTTCTACCGCCTGAACGTGGTGAATCTGCGGTTGCCCGCCCTGCGGAATCGCCGGGAAGACATTCCGCTGCTGGCGGCGCACTTTTTGGATCGCATCAGCCGGGAGCATGGCACCAAGTACACGCTGAGCGACGAGGCGCTGCGCACGATGATGCGGCACGACTGGCCCGGCAATGTGCGCGAGCTGGAGAATGCCGTGGAGCGCGCCTGCGCGCTGTCGTCCGGGCCGGTGCTGCACCTGGGGGACCTGCCGACACAACTGCAGCAGCAGGGGCTGGCGGCGCACCGGGAGGCCGCCGCGACCGCCGGACCGGAGTCGCCGGAAGCAGCGGCACAGGTTACTCCGCTGGCCGAGATGGAAAAGCAGGCGATTCTAGGCGCCATTCGCATGCTGAACGGCGACAAACTGCAGGCAGCCAGGCTGCTCGGCATCGGCAAGACCACCCTCTATCGCAAGCTGAAGGAATACGGCATCGACGATCCGCTGCAGGAAGAATAGCGAACGCCGCGGTAAAGCACTGCTCGCGTCAGCCGATCTATAGAGAAGAGCTGCGTGCGCACGGGAACAACATCCGGCATGGTGGAGGCCGGTTTGCAAGGAAGGGATTGGATATGAGCATTCTGATGGTCACCGGGATGGAGGAAGCGAAAACCTGCGCCGCGGCTCTGGCCGCGCAACTGGAGATGGAAGTGGAGGTGGCGGAAAACCGCCGTGCGGCGGTAGCCCTGCTGCGCAAGCGCGAGTTTGCCGTGATGGTGGTGGACGAGACCATGACGCGGTGCGATCCAGCCGCAGCAGATGCCGTGTGGGAGCAGGCCGGGCTGGCGATTCCGTTGCAGATTAACTTTGCGCTGTGCAGTGCCGAGCGGATGGCACGCGAGATTCGTGCGGCGCTGCAGCGGCGGCGGCGCGAGCAGGCACTGGCGCATCGCGCGGCGGCGGCGGCACTGGAGTCCGGGCTGATGTCCACGGTCTCCGGCCTGCTGTTGCACGCGCAGCTCGCGCTCAAAGGCGAGGTTCCGGCTGCGGTGGCTGCCCGGCTGCGCGTGGTGGCGGAGCTGGCCGGCGACCTGCGGCAACAGTTGAGCGCCTGTAGTTGAGATTTTCCGGCACTTTGCGGAGAGGAAGGTTGCATCAGGTTTCCATGCGTTGCACGCGCATCGCCGGGGCGAACTTGCCCCGGCGTCTTTTTTGCCACGAGGCCAGAGGCCATCCCCATCGCTTAATCTGAAAGAAGGATGAAAGACTCGGCTGTTCTGCTTATTGATTGTCCGGATCGCAAAGGGCTCGTGGCCCGCGTCTCGGGGTTGCTGTTTGAGCGCGGCGCCAACATTCTGCACGCCGATCAGCACCAGGACCATGACCTGGGGCTCTTTTTCATGCGCGTGGAGTTTGCGCTGAACGGGACGGATGGCGCCCCTGCCTTTGACCTGAAGGGCTTCACCGATGCGTTTGCACCGCTGGCCGCGGAGCTGAACATGCGCTGGCAGTTGAGCGTCGCTGCACGACGCCCGCGCGCGGCGCTGTTCTGCTCGCAGTATCTGCACTGCATGGCAGACCTGCTGTACCGCTGGCGGGCCGGAGAGATGGACTGCGAGATTCCGCTGATTGTCTCCAACCATCGCGCGGTGGAGACATTGGCCGCGTTCTACTGCATTCCGTTCGAGCATATTCCCGTAACGGCGGCAACGCGCGGCGAGGCGGAGGCACGCCAGCTGGAGCTGCTGGCCAGGCACGAGATTGATCTGGTGGTACTGGCGCGCTACATGCAGATTCTTTCTCCGGGATTTGTGGAGCGGTATCCGGCGCGCATCATCAACGTGCACCACTCGTTTCTGCCGGCGTTCACCGGAGCGCGGCCTTATCACGCAGCTCACGCCCGTGGTGTAAAGCTGATTGGCGCCACAAGCCACTACGTGACCGAGGTGCTGGATGACGGGCCCATTATCGAACAGGATGTGGCGCGCATCTCGCACCGCGACCAGGTGGAAGACCTGATTGCGCGCGGCCGGGACCTGGAGCGGCTGGTGCTCTCGCGCGCGGTGCGCTGGCACCTTGACCGGCGCATCCTGTGCTACGGAAACAAGACGGTGGTCTTCGACTAGGACCGCGTCGCGGCCTCGCCGCAATCGCGCCGCGTTCCGCGCTGGCTCGTGTTTCTGTTGGGCAGGATACATGCGAAATTTCTCCTGAAAAAGAACAGCCCCCGGCGATGCCGAGGGCTGTGATTCTATTGCGGACTGGTGCAGATTTAGTTGCTGTATAGCAGGATGCCTGCCGGCTTTTCTTCTCCCGTGCCTTCATCCGCGCTGACCGGGCGATAGTAGAGCTGGTTGCCTTCGAGGTAGACCTCAAGGAAGGCAGGCCGCGCGGTGATTTGACCGGCGATGAGCGCCTCCGACAGAGGGTCCTCAACGTAGCGCTGCAGGGCGCGGCGCAGAGGACGCGCCCC
>JAJYBT010000012.1 GCA_021778875.1 Acidobacteriota bacterium
GTTTGAGGTGAAGAAGGCGGTGGGCGGATTGGGCCCGCCGAGCTTCTCCTGGATGGCCTGCAGGGTGTCCTCCTGCGAGTTGCAGCCGGAGAAGGCGTCTTCTTCGAGGCCGGCCTCCTGCATGGCGCGGCGATAGCCGAGGAAGCGCGCGTTGATGGTGAAGAGGCTGCGGCTGAGGCCCATGAGCGTGATGCGCTTGTGGCCATGCTCGATGAGGTGCTGCACCACGCGATGCGAGCCGGCAGTGTTCTGCACCAGCACCACGTCAAAGGACTGGTTGGCGACGGGACGATCGAAGACCACGACGGGCGTCTTGCCGAACATGGCGCGGGTGAGCTCGCTGGGGCGCGACATGGCGGGGATCACGACGAGGCCGTCGACGGCGCGCTGCAGCATCTGCTCGGCCTCGGCAATCTCGGTGTCGGGGTCCTCATTGGACGTGGTGAGCAGAACGGAGTAGCCGTGCTCGCGGGCAGCCGTGATGACCGAGTGTGCGCAGTTGGCGAAGAAGGAGTCGTAGAGATAGGGGACGATGAGGCCGATGGAGCGGGTGCGCTGTCCGCGAAAGGCGCGCGCCAGCTCGTTGGGACGATAGTTGAGCTGGTCAATGGCCACCTGCACGCGCCGCGCTGTCTCCGCGGAGACGGGCACGGCGCCGCTGAGGAAGCGCGAGACGGTCATGGTGCCCACGCCCGCCAGCCGCGCCACGTCGCTCATGGTGGGCTTGCGATGCGCCACGACACCCTTGGCGCGCTTGTCCCTGGCTGCGGGCGGATTCTTTGGGGAGCTCGTCACCTGGATGACTCCGAAAACCTGAACGTTCTGTGTGGCGCGGGCCACGGTCCTGCGGGGGAAAGCTTATCCGCGCAAGGCCTGGGATGCAAGGCAGCGCGAGAGGGATTCCAGCGCGCGCAGCTGCAAAAAACAGCGCCAAATGCGACGGTTCAGTGAGGACTATAGCAGCAGCCCATTGCGAGCGGCAATGACGCCTTTGTGCGCGGCGCGCGATGGAACCGGCGCGGCGTGTGCCGCTGTGGCGGTGCGCACGCGGGGCCGTGGGACGACGCCGCGTACAATGGCAGTGGTCAGGCCACTGGTCTGACCACGGGTTCGGACGCGGGTTCGGATACTGGCGCGGACACGGGCGTGATGCCGGGCGAGGAACGCAGGAAAGCCGCCTGCGCGGACGCTATCCACTGCGGAGACGAGGTTGGGATGAAGAGTTTGCTGAGTTGTGCCGGCGTACTGGTGCTTTGTGCAGGCGCGGCTGCGGCTGCGCAGGATCTGCGCAATGTGACGGAGCCCGCGATTCCGCCGCCGTGCGCGGTGCTGGACGCGCATCTGCGCGCGGATGCCGGTGGGATTGCCGCCGCGGATGAAACGCGGCTGGATACGCGGCGCATTCAGGACGCGCTGAATCACTGTGCGGCGGGCAAGGCGGTGGAGCTGCGCGCGCAGGGCGGCAACAACGCCTTCCTGAGCGGGCCGCTGCAACTGCGGAACGGCGTGACGCTGGTGGTGGATGGCGGAGCGACGCTGTTTGCCTCGCGCGATGCGGCGGTGTTTGAGCGCTCGCCGGGAAGCTGCGGGGTTGTGAACCAGGCGGGACCGGGCTGCCGGCCGCTGATTGCCGCGGACAATGTGCGCGATGCGGGCGTGATGGGCGATGGCGTGATTGATGGCCGCGGCGGGATGAAGATTCTGGGCCGGGAGGTGAGCTGGTGGGAGCTGGCGGAGCAGGCACGCGCGGGCGGGCATCAGCAGTGCTTCCGGCTGATTGTGGCCAACCACGCGGACAACTTCACGCTGTATCGGATCACGCTGAAGAACTCGCCCAACTTTCATGTGGTGTACAACAGCGGCGACGGGTTCACGGTGTGGGGGCTGAAGATTGACACGCCGCAGCGGCTGGCGCGCAACACGGACGGCGTGGATCCGGGCAACGGCGCGCGCAACGTGACGATCACGCACAGCTACATCCGGACCGGAGACGACAACGTGGCCATCAAGGGCGGCGAGGGCGGCGCGTCGCATATCACGGTGAGCCATGACCACTTCTACTGGGGCCATGGCATGTCGATTGGCAGCGAGACATATGGCGGAGTGAGCGGAGTGCGGGTGGCGGACCTGTCGCTGGATGGCCCGGACAACGGCATCCGCATCAAGTCGAACGCTTCGCGCGGCGGGCTGGTGCAGGATGTGGCTTACGACCACGTGTGCATTCGTAACTCGCCCAATCCGCTGTTCTTTGACACGGGGTACACGGCGGCGGGCACGCTGCAGGGCAACCGGCTGCCCACCTACCGCGACATCACGCTGCGCGATGTGCGGCTGTACGGGAGCGGCAAGATCTCGTTCAACGGCTACTCGGCTGCACAGCGCGTTGGGGTGGCGCTGGATGGCGTTTTGCTGGACGATCCGGCGGCCTATACGTACTCGATCCGGCACAGCGATTTTCATCTTGGGCCGGGGCCGGTGAACATGAAGCTGGCGGGGCAGGACACGACGGTGACAGGCAAGGCAGGCACGGACGCGGCGACGGACGCCTGCTCCGGCATGTTTGTGCCGTTTCCCAGGTAGAGCAGCAAGGGAGAGCAGACGCGCGATGCAATGGCGGAATGGGACGAAGTGGTTGGTGACGGCGGGCGTGCTGGCGGGCATGGCCTGCGCGGCGCATGCGCAGGGCGATCCGGGACGATGGTTTGACGCGCAGACGGCCGCGGTGCGCAGGCCGGGGACGACGGTGCGGATTGACCTGATCGGCGACTCGACGCAGACGGACCACGCGGGCTATGGGCGCGGCTTTTGCGCCAACCTGTCAGCGCAGGTGGATTGCGTGAACATGGCCAAGGGCGGCGCGAGCACGCGCACCTATCGCGAGCAGGGGCTGTGGGACCATGCGCTGGCGACGAAGCCGGACTACATGGTGATTCAGTTTGGGCACAACGACGTGGTGACGCCGCAGCACCTGGACCGGCAGGTGCCGCTGCCGCAGTATGTGGACAACCTGAAGCGCTTTGTCGCGGAGGCGCGCGCGGCGGGCATCCAGCCGGTGCTGGTGACTCCGCTGACGCGGCGGTACTTTGGCAAGGACGGCAGGATCCACTCGGACTTGGCGGAGTACAGCGAGGCCATGCGCGGCGTGGCGCGCGCGATGCAGGTTCCGCTGATCGACCTGCAGCGGGAGAGCATTGCGTATCTGGACAAGGCGGGCGAGGCCGAGGGCGACAGGCTGGCGATTACAAAGAAAGACGCGGACGGCAAGACCATCTTCGACAAGACTCACCTGAACTGGCAGGGCAGCTATGTGTTTGGGCGGATGGTGGCCGTACGGCTTGGCGCAGTTGTGCCGCCGCTGCAGAGGTATGTGCAGCCGCAGGCCGCGCCGTTGCCCGCGGAGGGTGTGAAGGAGATGCGCATCCTGAACGGCGCTCCGGTGACGATTGTGCTGGTGGGCGACTCGACCGTGGCTCCGCAGGGTGGCTGGGGGCCGGGCTTTTGCGCCGACCTGACAAAGAACGTGACCTGCGTGGACGATGCGCTGAACGGACGCAGCACGAAGAGCTTTCTGGACGAGGGGGCATGGGCGCGAGCGCTGGCGCGGCACGGCGACTACTACCTGATCCAGTTTGGCCATAACGACCAGAAACCCGACCCGGCGCGGCACACCGATCCGGAGACGACGTATGCCGACAATCTGCGGCGGTACATCCGCGATGTGCGGGCGATCGGCGGGGTGCCGGTGATTCTGTCTCCGCTGGCGCGGCGCACGTTTCGGGAGGGCAAGCCGTGGAACGGCGATCTGCAGCTCTATGCCAACGCGGCGCGGAGGGTGGCCGAGCAGGAGGACGTGAGCTTTGTGGACCTGCTGGCGCTCTCTGACCGGCTGCTGGGCACCCTGACGCAGGCGCAGGCGGACGCGCTGGACGCCGTGGGCCACGCAGACCAGCGGGCGGAGAACGGCAAATCGCCGCTGGACCGCACCCATCTGAACGACGATGGGAAGAAAATTTTCGGCCGGATGGTGGCCGATAACCTGGTGAGGACGTGCGTGGAACTAGGGACGGATGTAATTGGTATTCCAGAGGTTAAGCCCGGAGCGGAGGCGGCTGGGCAGGCGCCCGGCAGCGCGGCGCCTAAGGCACAGCCGTGACCGGCTGCACATCGCCGTTGCGGGCGGCCTGAGAGACTGATCTCAGCCCGGCCTGCGGTCGGCGTGCCCCGGGGCAGGTTTGAGTTTGCGGGCGAATGCGTTCTACAATCGCAGGTTCCATTTGCGCCACCCGGCGCAGGAAGGAGCTTACGGCATGACCTCCACTGCGGGCACTGACCCCTCGGCAGAGCTTGACCCCATGATGAATCCGTATACGGAGGCGGCTCTGCACGGGATTACGCGCGCCCTGGCCTCAGTGGGACGCGCCTTTCTGTGCCTCGATCCGACGTTTCATGTGTTGCACGCTTCCAGCATGCTGGAGGAGTTTCTGGGAGAAGGGGCCGCGGCTGAGCTGAAGGGCCGCCCGGTGGAAGAGCTGCTGGGAGAAGACCTGTTTGGCGCGCGCGGACAACTGCGGCAGGCACTGCTGGACGGACAGCGGCGCGAGGGCTGGCGGGCCACGCTGCGCTTTCGCGACTCGGAGCCGCGGCTGGTCTCCATTACCACCGCGCCCATGCTTTCCGACGACTCGGCCATCTGCGACCCACTGGTGCGGTACCTGATTCTGCTGCGCCCGGCCGAGGAGGAGGGAGCGTGCGGCGAGGCGCCGGTGTTCTGTTCGGGGGTTGTGGGCTGCTCGCCCGCGATGCAGCGCATCTTCCGGCTGGTGGAGGCGCTGCAGCACAGCGAGGCGACGGTGCTGATTACGGGCGAGAGCGGCACGGGCAAAGAGGTGGTGGCGCGCGCCATCCATCAGAACTCGGCGCGCGGAGGCGGCCCGTTTGTGGCAGTGAACTGCGGTGCGCTGCCGGGAGACCTGCTGGAGTCCGAGCTGTTTGGCCACGTGCGCGGAGCCTTTACGGGCGCGGTGCGCGACCGCATCGGCCGGTTCGAGCTGGCCTCCAACGGCACGCTGTTTCTGGACGAGATTGGAGACCTGCCCGCACAACTGCAGGTAAAGCTGCTGCGCGCCCTGCAGGATCGCCAGTATGAGCGCGTGGGCGAAAGCACGACGCGCACCACGCATGCGCGCATTATTGCGGCCACCAACGTGGATCTGCGCGCGGCGCTGCGCCAGGGACGGCTGCGCGAGGACCTGTTCTACCGGCTGTGCGTGGTGCCGATCGAGGTGCCGCCGCTACGCTCGCGACGCGAGGATATTCCGCCGCTGGCCCATCACATGCTGAATCGCATCACGGCACAGCGCGGGCTGGTGTGCCGCATCTCTCCGCAGGCGATGCGGCTGCTGCTGGACTACTCCTGGCCGGGGAACGTGCGGGAGCTGGCCAACGTGATTGAGTACGCGGTGGTGGTGGCGCGGCGCGAGACCATCCTGCCGGAAGACCTGCCGCAGGAGCTGCGCCATGCTCCGGCGGCGACGGCGGCACTGCCGGCGGAGCCCGCGGAGCTGCATACCCCGGCCCATGCCGCGCCCGCGCAGATGCATACGCTGAATCCCGAGGCGGTGCGGCTGCTGGACGCACTGGAGCGCTACCACTGGAAGCGGTCGCAGGCGGCCAAGGCGCTGGGTCTGAGCCGGTCGACGCTGTGGCGGCGAATGCGGGAGCTGGACCTGGAGTAGCGCTTGTTGCAGCGAAACGTTTCAAACTGAAACGTTTCGCTGCAACAACACGTCTCACTGAATTTCCAAAAAATCAGACAAGTCGTGTCGTATCTGTTGCTTGTCGTTTGGCACGTCACGTGCTTATACCTGTGCAGAGATCCCGTTTCAGACACGTAGCTTAAGGGATCCAACAGGAAAGCAGAACGACTATGAACACGCACAGACGACCGACGAGCGCGATTTTTGGATTTCTTCTGGCAGGCATTTTGCTGCTTGGTCCAGCGGCATTGCTGGCAACGGACGGGCACTTTCTGCATGGCGCAGGTCCGGTGAACGAGGCGATGGGAGGCGCGGACACGGGGCTTTGCATTGACGCTACGGGCTCGATTGCCTGGAACCCGGCCTGTACGACGAACTTCAAGGGCCGCCGGCTGGAGTTTCATGCCACGGCTTTTGTTCCCTGGCGGTCGCTGTCGAGCACGGTGGACGCCAACGCGTTTGGTCCGGGCATGCCGGCGGCCACGCTGAGCGGCACCACGGTGAGCCATCGCAACACATCGTTCATGCCGGGGCTGGCCTTTGTGTATCACCCGGAGGGGAGCCGCAATGCGTATCACGGCGCCCTGCTGGCGGTGAGCGGGTTTGGCGTGAACTATGACGAGAACACGAACTTTTCCAATCCGATTCTGACGCCGCAGGCGCCGAACGGATTCGGGTTTGGCCGGCTGCGCTCGAACTACGCGTTGATTACCATGCCGCTGGGCATGTCGCGGCAGGTGACGGACCGGCTGTCGGTGGGCGTTTCGCTGGTTCCGGCCTACTCCATGCTGAAGGTGATTCCGGCTCCGTTTTCCGCGCCGGTGACGGCGGGCAGCACGATGCCCTATTACCTGTCTGCCAACACCAATGCCAAGGCGTTTGGCGTTGGCGCGCAGGCGGGCCTGCGCTATGAGATGAACAAGGTGGTGAGCGTGGGCGTTGCGTATCACTCGCCGGTGTGGTTTCAGGACTTCAACTGGAAGACGACGGACCTGACCGGGGCGGCGCACGCGCTGAACTTCAACATGGATCTGCCGCAACTGGTGACGATGGGCGTGGGCATCTCTCCGAGCGAGGGCACGCATATCGGCGTGGATGCGCGGTGGTTCAACTACACCAACACCTCGGGCTTTGACGAGGTGGGCTACGATCCGGACGACTCGGTGGCCGGCTTTGGATGGAAGAACATCTGGGCCATGGGCGGCGGCATTCAGCAGAAGGTGGCCTCGCGCACCAAGTTGATGGTGGGCTACAACTACTCGCAGAATCCGGTGCCGGACAAGTACACGTTCTTCAACACGCCCGCGCCGGCGATTGTGCAGCATCATGTTTCGGGCGGCGTGGTGCAGAAGTTTGGCATCTGGGAAGCCAACGTGACGTACTACCATGCGTTTCAGAACTCGATTACCGGGCCGTGGATCTCCTCGATGGGGCCGATTCCCGGCACGAGCGTGACGAGCAAAATGTCAGAGAACTCGCTGACGATCGGCTTGTCGAAGAGCTTCTGAAGACAGGCGGCCTTCCGGGGATGCTCTTCCGGGAGGCCGCCTTTTTTTGTGGCATAAGCTTTATGGATTCTGCTGGGCGGCAGTAATGGCCTGGTCGAGCTGACGGGCTTCCGCATTTTCCGGATCAATCTGGAGCGCCTGCTGGATGGCCTGGCGGGCCTGCGACCAGCGGGCCTGGCTGGCCAGCGTGGCGGCCAGATTCACCCACCCCACAATATAGGAAGGCGAGGCTGCAACAGCCGCGCGAAAGTAGGCTTCGGCCTGCGGGGCATCGCCCGCGCGCACGGCCAGGTAGCCCATCTGGTTCTGCGCCTCGGCCAGGCGGGGATTGAGCTGGAGGGCGCGCTCGAGCGCGGCCTTTTCTCCGGCGATGTCGTTGGTCTTGTCGAGGGCGCGCGCCAGCTTGTAGTGGAGGAGCGGCTCGTTGGGATTTTCGTCGAGAGCCTCGCGGTAGTACTTCGCGGCCAGCTCGGCATTGCCGGAGGTCATGGCCTGGTCGCCTTCCACGGCGATTCCGGCGGACTGGCTGCGGCCGGCCTGGGCGCTCTTAAGCTGCTGATAGATCTGGATCTGCCGGCGGGCGCCAGCGGTGTCGCCGAGGCGCTGCAGAACGCGGGCCAGATCGTAGACGGCGCCGGGATCGGTAGCGTCGAGGGCGACGGCCTTCTGCAGGTGGTCGCGGGCGGCGGGCAGATCGTTCATGCGGACCAGCACGGTGCCGAGCAGCTTTTGCGGCTCGGCGGCGCTGGGATTGCGCGTGGTGGACTTTTCCAGCAGGGCGCGGGCCTGCTGCGTATCGCCCGTGGCGGCGGCAAGCTCGGCGTTCAGATAGAGCACTTCCCACTGGTCCGGATACTGTGCGAGCAGGCTGGCGGCCATGGCGGGCGCCTTGGGGGAGTGGTTGTTGACCAGCGCGCGCAGGTAGAGCAACTGGGTCTGCTGATCGGCGGGGTGCTTCTGCAGGACGCTGTCGAGGACCGCATAGGCCTCTTCAGTCCTGCTCTGGAGCAGCAGAACGACGGCCAGCTCATCGGCCAGGGGGATGGAGTCCGGAGCGGCGGTGAAGCCCTCGCGGAGGACGCGCACGGCGTCATTCAGCTTGACGAGCCCGGCGTAGGCCATGCCGAGGTTCAGGTTTTGCTGCGGGGTACGGGGGCGGGTTGCGCCGGGCCGGTCCAGCAGGGCCACAACGCCGAGGTAGTCCTTCTGCTGGATGAGGTCGTGGGCGAGGCCGTCGAGCGCGGTGGTGTTGGCGGGGTCGATGGCCAGGGCCGCGCGCCACTCCGTGGCAGCGTCGGCGGGCTGGTTCTGGTGATCGAGCAGGGTGGCCAGCGCCAGATGCGGGCGGATGTCGCGGGCATCGAGCGCGGCTGCTTTGCGGAGGGGGGCTGCGGCTTGAGCGTCGCGGCCGGCCGAGTAGAGGCTGAGGCCCCACATATATTGGATGGCCGCCGAGCCGGGCTGCAGGCGAGCGGCCGAGGCAAAGGCCTGCGCGGCGCAGCCGAACTGCTTGTGGTCGCCGAACCAGCTGCCAAGGGCGGAGTAAGTCTGAGCCGTGGGCTTGCTGCCGAGGCGCGCCTTGAGCGCGGGCGGCGGCGTGCATTGCGCGTGGCCCAGCGTGGCGGCCATCAGCAGGCAGGCTGCGGCGGCCGTCTGCCAGCGCCGAGCCGGAATGGAGGGCGCTCCGGCGGCATGGCGGGCGGGGTTACGAAGATGGGGCAGGTTGAGAGGCGACATCCGAGGGCCGTTCCGTGAGGCGATTCCGCGCACGAAGACGAGTGTATCGCCCGGGAGAGGCGGCAGGCATCCCCCGGAAGTCGGACGGGTTGGGCTGGATGGGCGGCTGTGCGGGAGAGGCTGAGCACGGCGGGCGGAAATTGCCGGCGGGGAAAGATAATTTCAAGATAATGCGCGTGTTATCAGACGAGGAGCGGGGCCTGGCGGGGCGAGAAATTTATTTTTCCAATCCTACTTTCGGCAGATACGAGGTGTTGTGTGGCGAGAGTAGAGTTCATTTCGGCTCAGAAAAGCTTATTCCCGCCAGTGTGTGAGGATTCTGGGGAACTGGAATCAGTGGGGGAACTTCTCGGGGCGTCAGGGACTTGGCGGTCGCGAAGTTGAAAACGATTACGCAATTGGCCGGATGCACAGCTCAAGATGCAATCGGGCACTCGCGGCAGCCAGGGGAACTACTTCAGGAGGTGTACATGCATTTGGTCAACGCGAGGCATCTGCGGGTGTTGCTGGCGGTGGTATTTGCCGTATTGCTCGGCTCCAGCGCGCTCTCCTTCGCACAAGGCACAAACGGCAGCCTGACGGGACAGATCACCGATCCATCCGGAGCAGCGATTCCGGGGGCGACGGTGACACTGACGAACGTCGGCACCAACTACGCGCAATCGATCTCCACGGACAGCACAGGTGTGTACCTGTTCAAGCTGGTGCCGCCGGGCAACTATGCTCTCACGGTCGCGTCACCGGGGTTTGCCGAGTACGTGCAGAAGGGTATTGTGATCAACGCCAACCTGTATGCGACGCAGAACGTGCATCTGCAGGTGGCCACCGCCAAAGGCGAAACCGTAAGCGTTACAGCGGACGCGGAGCTGATCAACACAACCACGGCCGAGCTGGGCACCACGGTGAACGAGTACTCGGTGACGCAGCTGCCGCTGAACGGGCGCGATCCCTCGGCGCTGGCGCTGCTGGCGCCGGGCATGGTGGACGGCGTGAACAAGCTGGGCTTTGTGGTGCAGGGCGGCTTCTCGTTCCCGAATGAGTCCGGTGCGTCGTCGAATGGCGGCCGCCAGGGCAGCACCTATTACATGCTGGACGGCGTGTCGAACATGGACAACTACATGGCGGTGAACTCGCCGACGCCGAACCCGGACGCGACACAGGAGTTCCGGCTGCTCTCCAGCAACTACAGCGCGGTCTACGGCTTTTCGCCGGGCGGCGTGGTCAGCATGGCCACCCGTTCGGGATCGAACCAGTGGCACGGCGGCCTGTTTGAGTTTTTGCGCAACCAGGATCTGAATGCGAAGAACTGGAACTCGCACGAGCTGGATCCGCTGAAGCGCAACCAGTTCGGCGGTTATGTGGGCGGACCGGCGCTGAAGGACAAGCTGTTCTTCTTCTTCAACTACCAGGGAACAAAGCAGGTGGGAACGGGCGCAGCCAGCCAGACGACGACGCCGACGCAGCAGATGCTGAACGGCGACTTCAGCGGCCTGGTGACATATGCGCAGGCCAACAACCCGACCTATTGCGGGCATGGCGGCGCCGGATACGGCACCACCTCCTGCGGATGGCTGTATGGACCCTTCCAGACGGTGAACGGGGTGCCGAACCAGCTGATCGGCGGCGCGACCGGGCTTGATCCGGTGGCGGTGCAGTTCACCAACGACGGCCTGCCGGGACACTCGAGCGCGGCCTCGGGAACCGGCCCCGGCACGCTGACCAACCAGAACCTGGCCGGCGGCATGTACTACAACGCCGCGGCGCTGAAGCAGAACTACGACGAGTACACGGGCAGGCTGGACTACAACCTGAGCGAGAAGCAGCGCCTGACGTTGCGGTCGTTTGTGGACAAGTTCACACAGCCCTCGGGCGACGTGCCGGGCAACGTGCTGTCTGTGCTGAACCTGACCAACTGGCAGCAGGGCTTTGGCGAGACCATGTGGTACTTCAACGAGCTGCTGCAGCACACCTGGACGCTGAACGCGGACACGGTCAATACGGCCTCTGTCTTCTGGAACGAGCAGAGCGCGCACAACGCGGCAGCGGTGGTGGACCACGGCGGGAAGAACATGTGCTGGTCGCGCTACATCAACGTGACGGAGCTGCCGGGCTCCTGCTACATGGAAGGCGCGTACTTTGGCGGCGCGAACGGCGGCTGGACGGAGCCTTCGCAGGAAGTTCGCTACACGATGGGCTTCTCTGACACGCTGATCAAGACCGTCCATCGGCATACGCTTTCGGCGGGTCTTGACCTGCTGCGGCAGTCGGCGGTGGAGAACACGCAGTATCCCACGAATGCCATCATCGGTTTCGGCGGCGGCTACACGGGCAACGGTCTGGCGGACTGGCTGCTGGGCTACATGTCCTCATTCACGCAGGGCGCCGGAGAGATCGCCGACATCAAGGGATGGCTGGTGGATCCGTACTTCAACGACGAGTACCGCGTGCGTCCGGGACTTACCCTGACGCTGGGCGTGCGCTGGGATCCGGACCTGGCTCCCACGTCCGTGGGCGGCCGCGGCGCGGCGTTTGTCGCGGGCCAGCAGAGCGCGATGTATCCCAATGCGCCGACGGGTTTGATCTTCCCCGGCGACAAGGGGATGAACGCGCAGCTTCGTCCCAGCAACTACGGCTACTGGGAGCCGCGCGTGGGCGTGGCATACCAGCCGCATAACCTGCCGCGCACATCGTTCCATGCGGGCTTTGGCCTGTTCAGCGGACCGGTGGCGTACTCCTCCTACAACCACGTAGCAGACGTGGGTCCGTTTGCCACGACGATTGTGCCGAACGCGCCCTCGAATACGCCGATCTGCTCCACCAACGGCGTGATGAACCCGAACGGCGGCTCCTGCACCACATCGCAGGTTCCGGGGCAGACGGAGACCATCGAAGGCTACATGAACTTCCACAACCCGTGGCAGACGTCGAGCTTCGGCACCAACGGGGTTAGCCCGTTCCCGCCGTTTGCGTCTATCGGCTACAAGCCGCCGTCAAGCTACAACGCGTTCCCCAACCAGGTGAGTTTGGGCGCGTCGTTCGGCCGCAACTTCAAGGCCGGCATGACGGAGGCGTGGAACGCATCCGTGGAGCAGCAACTGAGCCCGACGATGGCGATTCGCCTGGCCTATGTGGGCAGCGAGTCGTACCACCAGTCGTATGTGCGCGACATGAACTTCGCGGTCTACTGCGCCACCTGCAACAGCGGCGGCCACGGATCGACGAATCCCTTCTCGCGGTTCACGCAGATTCTGGAGCAGGACAGCGACGCCACGGGCAACTACAACTCGCTGCAGGTCAACGTCCAGCGGAACATGGCGCACGGTCTGCAGGCGCAGTCGAGCTTTACGTGGCAGAAGACGATTGACGTGGCCAGCGCCGCGAACATCTCCTTCGGCACGCCGGAGATCGGGGACCCCTTTGATCTGCGGTGGAACCGCGGCATCTCCAGCCTGAGCATTCCGTTTACGTGGACCTCCAACTTCGTCTATCAGACGCCGGCGTTGAAGAGCCAGAGGATGATTGTGCAGCAGGTGCTGGGCGGATGGGAACTGAGCCCCATCATCACGCTGCAGTCGGGCTCGCCGTTCAGCATCTCGGGCGGCAACAGCACGTACTGGAACACGATTGACCCGTCGCTGAACGAGAACAACACGGGCTCGGGCTGCAAGACGAGCTGCAGCGACCGCGCCGACCTGGTTGCCGGACAGTCGCTGAAGGTTCGTCGCGGCGGCCGGTCGAGCTGGATCAAGGGCTACTTCAACCAGGCCGCGTTCGTCCCCCGCAAGGACGGCGAATTCGGCAGCAGCGGAAGAAACATGATCTACGGTCCGCCGAGCTTCAATGTGGACTCCGCGCTGATGAAGAACTGGTCGATTCTGGAGAAGTATCAGATCCAGTTCCGGTTTGAGATGTTCAACGCCTTCAACCATCCGGTGATGGGCAATCCGGATACGAACCCGAGCAGCTCCACCTTTGGCCAGATCAACGGCGGCAAGGGCTACGCGGCAAATGCCTCGCGCCTTGGCCAGGCTGCTCTGAAGTTCACCTTCTAACCACCACGGAACCATGCAGGCCCGACCGCGCATCCCGGCGGCCGGGCCTGCTTCTTTGTACGCGCACGACGGCGAGTTGTCAGGGCCTGTACCGTGAGCGAAGATGAGGATAGACCGGGTGCGCGCTGCACGAGCAGAGACAGCACCGGGAGGCTGACCTGAAGCCGTCACCACATCCCACAGCCTTGTTTCGGATGCAGCAGGCGCTTGCCGGCGTGCTCTTGTGCGCGCTGGCGTGTGTCGCGCTGCCGGCATGTCTTGCGGCGTCGGTGCGTCCGGGCGCAAAGCCTGCCGCCTCGCTGAGCGGCGAGCTGAACTTTACGGCGCGCTCGTGGCAGTCGCAGGATGGCCTGCCGGGAGAGACGGTGCAAGCCTTTGCGCAAACGCCGGACGGTTATCTGTGGATTGGCACCACGGAAGGGCTGCTGCGGTTTGATGGCGCACATTTTCAGGTGTACTCGCATGAGAATACGCCGGAGTTGCAGGAGAACAGCGTCTTCTGCCTGCTGACCACGCGCGACGGGCACTTGTGGATTGGCACCGATGTCGGCGGACTGGTGGAGATGCACGACGGTGTCTTTCGCACCTATACGGCGAGGGACGGGCTGACCGATGTGTTTGTGCGCGCGTTGCTGCAGGACCGGGACGGCGCGGTGTGGGTGGCCACGGATAG
>JAJYBT010000733.1 GCA_021778875.1 Acidobacteriota bacterium
TTTGGACTGCCTGCGCAGGCCAAGGAGGCCGCGGCCTTTGCGCTGCTGGCATGGCAAACGTGGCATCGGCTGCCGGGCAATGTGCCGTCGGCGACGGGCGCATCGCGGCAGGAGATTCTGGGCCAGGTGAGCTATGCGTAAATGGCTTGCGCTGGCGGCGCTGCTGATGCTGGCTGGATGCCGCACGGCGCAGAGAGATCCGCGCACGGTGGTGTTTCTGATAGACAGCAGCCCGGCGAATCTCGACCCGCGCATTGGAACCGATGGCCAGTCAGAACACATCGATGAGTTGTTATTTGACGGGCTGGTGGAGCGCGATGCGAACTTTCACTTCACTCCAGCATTGGCGGAGAGCTGGGAGGAGCCGGATCCGCACACGCTGGTCTTTCATCTGCGCAAGGGAGTGCGGTTTCATGACGGCCGCGCACTGACGGCACGCGATGTAGCGTGGACGATTGACTCGATGCGAAGCGGAGCGGTGATTTCGCCCAAGGCTGCTGCGTATGCGTCGGTGGAGTTCGTTGAGGCGCGCGACCCGTTTACGGTCGTCTTTCATCTGCGGCAGCCGGACAATTTTCTGCTGACGAATCTGTCGACGGGCGCGATTGGCATTGTGCCGGAAGGCAGCGGGCGCGAGTTCTGGCAGCATCCGGTGGGCACGGGGCCGTTTCGGTTTGTCCGCCAGCAGATGGACCAGGATGTGGTGATTGAGCGAACCGCGAGCTGGCACGTTGAGCCGAAGATTGAGCGCGTGCGCTTTGCCGTGGTGCCGGACGCCATTACCGAGTCGCTGGAACTGGAAAAGGGATCCGCGGATGTCGCATCGAACACACTGCCCATGGATGCACTGCCGGTGCTGGCGCAGCGTGCGGAGTTGCAGATTGAGGACACGCCGGGAACGCCAATCCAGTATCTTGCGTTCAATATGCGCGATCCGCTACTGAGCCATGTCCGCGTGCGACAGGCGATTGCCTATGCAATGAATCGACAACTGATCATCGATACGCTGCTACGCGGTCATGCGCGCATGGCCGAGAGCCTGCTGCCCCCGACGCACTGGGCCTGGACCGGAGACGTGGCGCACTACGCGTATGATCCAACGCAGGCCGAGAAGTTGCTGGATGAGGCGGGCTATCGTCGCGGCAAGGATGGCGTGCGCTTTCATCTGTCGATGAAGACCAGCACGGCAGAAGATGTGCGCCTCCTGGCCGCAGTGCTGCAGCAGCAGCTTGCGCTTGCGGGGATTGCGCTGGATCTGCGCAGCTATGAATTTGCCACGTTCTATGCGGATGTGATGCGGGGAGCATTCCAGATGTACTCGCTGCGCTGGGTGGGCGGCAACGAGCAGCCGGACATCTTCAGCTATGCTTTTGCGACGTCGCGCTTCTCGCCGCGTGGCGCAAATCGCGGGCACTACTCCAATGCGCAACTGGATGCACTGCTGGACGATGCGGCTGCGAGCAGCGATCTGCAGAAACGCCGCACGGATTACGTACAGGCGCAGCAGATACTGGCGCGTGATCTGCCCGCCATCAATATGTGGTACCTGGATTCTGTGGTGGTGCACAACCGCAGGCTCACGCACGTGAGCGCTACGCCCTCTGGAAGTTATACGTTTTTGGAAGGCGCAGAGTTGCAGCGGTAGCGGGCAAGCGTTCTCTTCCCCGGTTTTTCTTCAGCTTGGCTTAAGGTTCAACGCGGCGCAAGTGGCGTAGATGCGGGGGCTTCTGTGGGCCGGGCACAAATCCGCGAGAAAGTTTGCGCAGGGTGGGACAATCGCTCAACCTTTTGCGGCAATGACTCGTCTACCGGAATAGATAACCTTTACCGCCATGAGCCGGGCTGAACCGGACGCGGAGATTCAACTTATGAATGGCAGGATGATGCAGCGCGTTTCGATTGGATCGATTCAGTTGGTTGCCTTGGTTGCTCTCGTACTGGCCGCATGGCAGGGCGTGGCGCAGACGCCAGCCCGGCTGATGGGGACTGTAACTGCCATCAGCGGCAACACGCTGACACTGAAGACGGACATAGACGGCGAACGGCAGGTGCAGGTTCCGGCGACGGCGGTGTTGAAGCGGATTGAGCCGGGACAGCGCGATTTGAGCGCAGCGGTCCCGCTGCAGTTCAGCGACCTGGCCCCGGGCGACCGCGTGCTGGTCCGGCTGGATACAAGCTCCACTGACGCCGTTCCACAGGCAACGCAGATCATCGCCATCAAGCAGGAGGATGTGCTGCTGAAGCAGGAAAAGGAGCGCGAAGACTGGCGGCTGCGAGGTGTGGGCGGGCTGGTGAAGAGCGTGGACCCGGCGACGGGCCTGATTGTGCTGACGAGCGGATCCGGCGTCACGACAAAGACCATCGATGTGCATGTTTCCAGCGCGACCGTGCTGAAGCGCTACGCGCCAGCCTCAGTGCGCTTCGATATGGCGCAACCGGCTCCCATCAACGCGATTCATGCGGGAGACCAGTTGCGCGCGCGCGGCCAGAAGAATGCAGATGGAACGGACATGCAGGCCGAAGAGATTGTATCCGGCAGCTTTCGCAACATCTCCGGAACGATCAGCTCGCTGGATGCGGCGAACTCCAATATTGTCGTCAAGGATTTAAAGACCAAAAAAAACGTGACGATCCACATTACGCCGGAGGCCCAGATGCGCGCTCTGCCTGAGCCGATGGCACAGATGCTGGCCGCGCGGCTGAAGGGGAGCACGGCGACCGGCAGAGGAACACCGACGGCCCCTGCAGCAGGCGCTGCGCCGCGGCACTGGCCCGGCCCGGGCGGCATGCCTGGAGGAATGCCCGGAGGCATGCAGGGACACGCAGAGAACGGCAGCGAGATGC
>JAJYBT010000734.1 GCA_021778875.1 Acidobacteriota bacterium
GTTGAGCGCATCGGGCCGGACATGGCGCCACTGCCAATGATGCATGAGCCGGGAGAGAAGAAGCCGGAGAAGGCCGGGAAGAAACACGCGCCTCTGTCCGCCAGGAAACACAAGGTCGGGTAGATCAGACCGGATCCAGGCTCGGTATCGCCGTGGGGAGAATCTGACCGGCCCCAGGGAGCCGGCGTGCCGCGGCAAGGATAATGACCGAGGGATTTTGATGCCAAGTCGAGCGCCGGAACCTCAGGCTTGGGCGCGGCGGCGCAGTTCCAGCTCCACGACGCGCAGCATCTCGCTTTCAGGAGCGGGCTTGCCGGTCCAGATCTCGAACTGACGGGCGCCCTGCTGCACAAACATCTCGATACCGCTGACGACGGCAAGGCCGCGCGCTTTGGCCAGCTTGAGCAGCGGCGTTTCGATGGGGGTGTAGACCATGTCAAAGACCAGCGCGGCATTGAGCTCGTTTTCCTTGAGCGGGAGCTGCTGCTTGATGCCGGTCATGCCGCAGGGAGTGGTATTGACGATGGCGTCAAAGCGCTGCTTGGCGAGCAGGTTCTGTTTGAGCACGTGGGCTTTGGCTTTGCGCGCGAGGGCCACGGCTTTTTCGTGCGTGCGGTTGGCGACATACACCTCAGCGCCCTGATCGACGAGGCCGAAGACGGCAGCGCGCGCCGCGCCACCCGCGCCGAGCACGAGAATGCGGGCGTTTTTGAGCTTCATGCGCCGTTCCAGGGGGCGGACCACGCCGGCCACATCGGTATTAAAGCCGTAGAGTTTGCCGTCAGCTCCGGTACGAAGGGTGTTGCAGGCGCCGATTTTTGCCGTGAGCGGGTCCATGTTGGCCAGATGGGGCAGAACTTCCTGCTTGAGGGGCATGGTCACGGCTACGCCGTCGAGAGGCAGCTCGCGGATGATGGTAAGGAGGTCATCGAGGGCGCGGACCTTGAGGGGGAGCATGACGGCATTGAGATTCTCGCGGCGGAAGGCCGTGATATGCATGAGGGGCGAAAGCGAGTGCGCGATGGGATTGCCGGCAACGGCAAAGATGCGCGTGGCCTGGTCGAGCTGCTCCAGGCGGTAGAGATCGAGGAGCGCGTGCGCGGAGAGCTGGCCGGGGGCGGTCTCAGCGCCTTCAGCAGCAGAGGCAAAGGTGAACGCGGCGCCGGCGCGCGGGCTCAGGATGCGGCTGATCACGCCCTCCTCGCTCATGGCAATGCCGACGATGCGCTGGTGGAGGGATTGGTCCTGAACCATGCGCAGAACGGAGAGATTATCTGCCAGACTGCGGGCGGTGGAGACGACTTTGACGAAGTCGGGCTGGAAGGCGGCGATTTTCTCAGCGGCCTGGATGAGCCCGTCGGGCCGGCGGGTGCGGCTGAAGTCGTGGGAGCTGATGAGGAGAGCAGTTCCGGCGGCCTGCAGCGCGGAACGGAATTTGGCCAACTGGGGACGGGTAGCCTGTTCGGCGGATTCCACTTCAAGATCAACGATGTGCGCGCCGGATTCGGCGGCTTTCTGCAAGATCTCAAGCTCGGAGCTCAAAGAACCGGCGAAGTGGCCGCCAAAGGCTTTGCGGCGGCAGGTGGCGATGAGGGTGAGCTCGCGGTGACGGGTAAGGAGCTTTTTGAGATCGGGAATGGCGGCGACAGGCCGGACCAGTGAGTCGAGGCGCAACTCGATGAAAATCGAGTCTTTAATGGCCGACTCCGCGCGAGAAAACAGCTCTGCGGGGGTGGCGGCCTGGACGGCGATGCAGAGTTTTGGCACGCGCAGGCGCGGGGCGGCGGGCACCGGGGCGGCGTGGGTTTCTGGCGTGCTGGAGACGGCGAGCGGCATCAGGGGTGGCAATACCTTCAATTGACGCATCTTAAAGGGCTTTCAAAGGGTTTGCAATACGGAACTTGGCCGGGAAACGCGCGCCGGACCATTGCATCTACCCCTTGGGTCGACAGGAAGCGGGAGAAACGGCGATTGGAAGGCGGCGCGTTGAGGGCTGCGGCGTGCGGGGGACGGCGCTCCCGGGCAGGCAGTGGACTGACCACTTGCGGCTTTCGAGGAATGGCGCACGTCTTTAGAAACGGGGGGATTCCCGACAGTGCGCAGAATGGTAGACAGGCGAGATTTCCTGAAGGCGGCGATGTGCGGCACGGCCGCGGCGCCAGTCGCGGCCGGCTTGCAGGGCATGGGGCTGGGGCAACCGGCGAAGGCGGCAACCGCTTACAGAGGCCGAAAGGTCACGCTCAACGTGAAGGACTACGGAGCATCCGGCGACGGCAAGAGCCGGGAGACAGAGGCACTGCAGCTCACAATCGAGCGCTGCGCAGTGCTGGGCGGCGGCGAGGTTGTGATTCCGGCCGGCGACTACGCGACGGGGGCGCTGACACTGCGCAGTAACGTCACGCTGCGCATCGAGGAGGGCGCCAGCCTGCTGGGCTCCGGCGCAATGGCAGACTACCCGATGACCGAAGTGCGCTGGGAGGGTCGCTGGATCAAGGGCTACAGCGCGCTTATTTCGGCAACGGACGCGGAAAACATCGGCATTGCGGGCCCGGGCAGGATTGTGGCCAGCGAGGCGATTCGCGGCCGGGTGGAGCGCGAGACCCACCTGCGGCTGCCGGCGCTGCTGGAGTTCACGAACTGCCGCGACGTGCGGGTGGAAAACCTGCTTACGGTGCAGACCGGCATGTGGTCCACGCACCCGGTGTACTGCGAGAATGTGAGCTTCAAGAACGTGGTTTTTCAGAGCGGCGCCGATGGGATCGACGTGGACTCCTGCCGCCACGTAAGCATTGACGGGTGCACGTTTGAGACCAGCGACGACTGCATCTCGCTCAAGTCAGGCCG
>JAJYBT010000735.1 GCA_021778875.1 Acidobacteriota bacterium
TGGGCTCATCGCACTGGCCAAAGATGGTGTAGTGCTGGTTGAGCGTGTCGTAGGCCTGCTCGGTGATGAAGAACTGGCTGCCGTTGGTGTTGGGGCCGGAGTTGGCCATGGCGAGGCGGCCAGCGACATCGAAGTTCAAATCTGGGTCGAACTCGTCGTTGAAGGAGTAGCCGGCGTCACCCATTCCGGTGCCGGTGGGATCGCCGCCCTGGATCATGAACTCCGGAATGACACGGTGGAAGGTGGTTCCGTCATAGAAGGGCTTGTGGCGCTGGATCTTCTTGGTCGCCGGGTCGGTCCAGTCTTTGGTGCCCTGGGCAAGCGCGATGAAGTTGGCGACGGCGACGGGAGCCTGCTTCTGGAAGAACTGGCAGGTGATACGGCCCATGGAGGTGTCCATGACGACGAAGGGGCCGTTGGGGTGGATGAGCGCAGCGGCGGTGGCCTGTGGCGCGTCGGGGATATCCTCGGCGGGGGCGGCCGGTTTGGTCGTGTCCTGCGCGAATGCCGAGGCGGCAAAGGCCACGGCCAGAGCGGATGCGAGAAGGGATTGCTGAAGTCTCATGCCGCTTTTGAGGGTAAATCATGGGGTGGGGGCGGAGCCAGCCGCGATGCTCCACGATGTATTGTTATCGCATGAGTGCCTATTGTTCACGAATTGGTTTTGGGCGCCTCGCCATTGCTGCGTGCGCCATGTGCTGCCTGATGGTTCCTGCGATGCGCATGGAGGCGCAGACGGAGAAGGCAGCGGCTACAGCCGAAAAAACGGCAGAGAAGCCCGCCGCCGATAAGGATAAGGATAAGAATGCGCTGCCGCCATTGCCGGCGGAGGCGCATGCACCGCAGTCGATTGAGCTGAATGGCAAGACGCTGCACTACACGGTAACCGTAGGTGCGCTGCCGGTGCGCAACGCGGACGGCAAGGAAGTGGGCCAGGTGGTTGTGACCTCCTACACGATGGAGGGGAAAGATCGCCCGGTGACCTTTGCGCTGAATGGCGGGCCGGGTGCGGCGAGCGTCTACCTGAACTTTGGCGCGATAGGGCCGAAGCACCTGCAGGCGGGGAACGATGGCGACAGCCCATCGGACCCGGCGATGCTGAAGGACAATCCCGGGACGTGGCTGGATTTTACCGATCTGGTATTTATCGATCCGGTTGGCACGGGGTTCAGCCGGTCGCTGGTGCCGGAGGTGGAGGCGAAGAAGCAGTTCTACAGCACGGATGCGGACATTGAGTATCTGTCGCGCGTGATCTACGACTGGCTGGTGAAGAACGGCCGGCTGGAGTCGCGTAAGTACCTGGTTGGTGAGAGCTACGGAGGCTTCCGCGGTCCGCGCGTTACGTACTTCCTGCAGTCGCAGCTTGGCGTTGCGATGAATGGCGTGGTGCTGGTGTCGCCGTATCTGAACCCGACGATTGAGAGGGATGGCGATCTGAGCCCGCTGCCCTGGATGGTGACGCTGCCGTCGATTACCGCAGCAAACCTGGAGCGGCAGAAGAAGCTGACGCCGCAGGCGATGCAGGACGTCATTCAATACACGATGGGCGAGTATGCCACGACGCTGATCAAGGGCAACTCCGACCCGGATGCGCAGAAGAAGATGATTGCACGCGTGACGGAGATGACGGGGCTGGACCCCTCGTTTGTGAAGTTCGCGGGCGGGCGGCTGGAGACGGGCGCGTATCTGCGCGAGGCGTATCGCGAAGAGGGCAAGCTGAGCTCAGTGTATGACTCGAACGTGACTTCGTTCGATCCGTTTCCATTTGCGCCGGAGCAGCGGGCGAATGATCCGATTCTGGCGGCGATGATTGCGCCGATGACGACAGCGATGGTGAACTTTGTAACCGAGACGGTGGGCTGGAAGGTAGACGCGCGCTACAACGCGCTGTCGTATGACGTGAACCGACTGTGGGATCGGGACGCCAGCCTGCGCAGCGGATCGGTGCCGCAACTGCGGCAGGCGGTGGCTGCGGATCCGAAGCTGCGCGTGATGATTGTGCATGGATGGAACGATCTTTCGTGCCCCTTCATGGGATCGCTGCTGACGGTGGACCAGATGCCGGTGATGGGCGATCCGACGCGCGTTGCGGTGCATGAGTATCCGGGCGGTCACATGTTCTACACGCGCGAATCAAGCCGGCTGGAACTGCGCAAGGATGTGATGGAGATGTACAACAAGCACTAGAATCTTCATCGCCAATACAAAGTCCCATGCCTGCCGCTGCAATTGCGGAGGGGATGGGGCTTTTGAATTTGGAGATCCGCGGCGCTGAGCCGTGGAGGCGTTACACGATGCCGAGGAAGTTGGCCGGAGCGATGGAGGCGCCGGGAAAGACAAGATTGAGGTTGGCTGCATTGAGCGTGCGGCTGGCCACTTCCGCGAGGACCTGCCGGTAGTCGGTGGTAAGCGCCAGATCGCGGCCCTGGTTGAGCTGCTCATTCGCCAAGCCGGGCCAGTGCCCGTAGACTTTGCCGCCCTTCACGCTTGCGCCCAATACAAACATGACATTGGCGTGGCCGTGATCTGTGCCGCCGGTGCCGTTTTCGCGGGCGGTGCGGCCGAACTCTGACATGGTGACAAGAGTGACGTCTTCCGCGTTGTCGCCGAGGTCGCGCCAGAAGGCGGCGATGGAGTCAGAGAAATCGCGAAGGCGGTTGGAGAGCTGTCCGTTAACGCTGCCCTGATCGTGGTGCGTATCCCAGCCGCCGACGTCTGTGAATGCGACTTCGACGCCGAGGTTGGCTTTGAGCAACTGCGCGATCTGACGCATGTTGTTGCCGAATTCCGAGTTGGGATACACGACGCCTGGGGCGGGAGTGTATTGCGCGGGATTGGCC
>JAJYBT010000736.1 GCA_021778875.1 Acidobacteriota bacterium
TGGCCGCCGAGTCCGATGGCGCGCAGGATGCGTCCGGTGCGCGCCTGAGAGCCTTCGCGCGCGCGCAGCTCCTGATGAAGGATGATGCGGGATGAGCTGCCTGCAGCCGCGTTGGTCGAGATGGCGTCTCCACCGCGCTCAAAAGGGGATGCCTCGGCAGGCACGTGGTCAATCTCAAATCCGCGCGAGGTGTTGTGGAGGTAGAGAATGGCGCCGCAGCCCTCCTCTGCAATCATGCGCATGGACTGGTCAAGCGTTTCGCGGCAATGACAGTCGGCGGCGAAGACATCCCCGGCGGTGCAGCGGGTGTGAACACGGACCAGAACCGCGTGGGAGCAAGGCGGGCGCGCTGAGGCCGGGTCGCCGGGCAGGCCTGCGGGGCCCACATGGAATGCAGGGCAGCCGGGGCAAAGGTCGCCGCGCACCAGGGCGATGTGGCTTTCTCCGCCGTTCACTTCACTTTCGTAGGCGATCATGCGGAATTCGCCGTAGCGTGTCTGGATGCGCGATTCACCGGCGCGGACGATGTAGCGCTCATGGCGCAGGCGATAGCGGATCAGCTCTGCCACAGTGAGAATGCGCAGGCCGTGTTCCTTGCAGAACAGGGTGAGGTCGGGGATGCGGGCCATTTCGCCGTCGTCGCGCATGATTTCACAGATGACGCCGGAAGGATTGAGGCCAGCCAGGCGGGCCAGGTCGACCGAGGCCTCCGTCTGGCCGGCGCGCACGAGGACGCCGCCCTTGCGGGCGCGCAGCGGGAAGATGTGGCCGGGGCGGGCGAGGTCAGCATAAGTGGAGCGAGGCGCAATTGCGGTGCGGATGGTGTGCGCGCGGTCCGCGGCGGAAATGCCGGTGGTGACGCCCTCGCGCGCCTCGATGGTCTCAGTGAACGCGGTACCAAACCGTGAGGAATTCTGCTGCGTCATGGGAAACAGGCGCAGATGGTCCGCTCGCTCCTCGGTGAGGGTGAGGCAGATGAGTCCGCGGCCGTATCGGGCCATGAAGTTGATGGCCTCTGGGGTGACGTGCTCGGCGGCCAGAGTGAGGTCGCCCTCGTTTTCGCGGTCCTCGTCGTCGACCACGACGACCATGCGGCCGGCGCGAATGTCGTCCAGCGCTCCGGGAACGTCAGTGAAAGGGGGCTCAAATGTGCGTGCGGTATCGGGCATGGCAACGTTCCTATTCTCGCGCATGCTGACCTAAAACAGCAAAAGCGCCGCCCATGGCGGCGCTTTTGCGCAGACTGCTGGAGAAGAGGCTACAACGTCGACTCGATCTCAAATCCCCATGCTTCGAGGAGAGCCTCGGGTATGTACTTGGAATTCTTGTTGCGACGGGCCCACTCCCTGAGGCGAGTCGAACGGATGTACTGTTCCGGGCTGATCTTGAACTCCTTGACGATGGACTCGAAGGAGGTCACGGTTGGCACAACCGGACCGATGGGCTCCGGTTTGCCCCAGTTTGGATTTCCACGACGTTTTGCCATGCTCTGATGTCCTTAAGAAGCGGAATGGTTATGGTTCGATCCTCGAACGCTGGATTGGGGGAATCCAGAAGGTCCAGAGGTGCATCTGTATTTCTATTTTAAGGATATTTTCTTCAAAAATCAATAGTCTGGCGCTATTTCTGCAAACGATTTCCTGACCCTGAATTACGATGCATTCATCCTTGTATATTTATGATATATATTGACTTAGTTGTTATTGTTGCCTCTTCTTGAGGGCTGGGCGGCGGGAGAGCGGCTGTGCAAAATTGAGCAATAATTACCTTCGATGGCAGGATACTACTATGACAATACGCCCGCGAGTGCTGTTACCCGGTCTGTTACTCGGCTTTCTTGCGGCGCTTCCGTGCCGTGCGGCGGAGCTGAAGGTGAGCCGCGCCGCGCTGGAACGGACGCTGAAGCAGCAGCTTTTCAGCGGGCCGGACGGGCGCTACTTTCTGAAAGGCAGCGCGCGGTCTGCCTGCTCGGTTTATGCCGAGGATGCGCATTTGGACTTTGTTCAGGATCGAATCGTAGTGCGCGTGAAGACGCACGCGAAACTGGGCAAGGGAGTGGGCGGGGCCTGCCTGGGCATTTCCCTTGCGCCGGTGGCGGAGGTCTCGCTGGCTCCGTTTGGCGAGGGGGAGACGATCGGCTTTCGCGATGCGCAGGTGGTGAAGGTGAGCGATCAGCGTGAGTTGAACTTTCTGCTGGCGCCGTTTCTGGGCCGACAGGTTCCGCGCAGCATGCGGGTGGATGCGGCGGAGCTGCTGCGCAAGGCGCTGGCCGGCTCGACGGCGTCTTCGGGCTACAAGGTGACGGTGGACCGGCTCAAGGTCCACTCCGTGCAAGTGGAGGGCGATGACCTTGTGGTGGATGTGGATGGCGATATCCGCGTGCAATAGCGCCTGGAGCTTTATAACTTTTTGAGGAAAAAGTCAGTTTCATTATGCGTGGATATTGAACTTATCTCATTACATATGAGTGCATTGAAGAAGCGATGAATCGACCGCGCCCGTCCGGTACCGCAGGTGCTATGATGCGTTTCGCGGGGCGAATGCAATGCGGACTCTGGCTCTGATTTTGCTGCTTGCGATTGGGAGTGTTCCAGCGATTGCCGCCCGGCGGGTTACGGTGGAGCAACTGGAGCAGACGCTTGCGACGCTCCATGGCAAGCAGGATACGGATGCGGCGTGGCAAATTGCCGGCCTGGAGCTAAGCGAGAGGCTGAGCGATGCGCGCCTGAAGAGTCTGCAGGATGGGCTGCCGGGCGAGCAGAGCCGGCAGGCTCTGCTGGCGCTGGCGGATGAATCTGCTTTTCTGAGTCCCTCGCCTGCGCACATCCCTGCAAC
>JAJYBT010000737.1 GCA_021778875.1 Acidobacteriota bacterium
ACCGAAGCGCAGATTCAGGTAGCCGGGAACCGAGTGTGTCTTCGAGACGTAATAGAAGGGCATCATCACCAGGCCGAGGAACAGCATGGCGGGAATAGCTCCGATCCAATACCAATGCGTGGCCAGTATGCCGTACTGGTATGCGGAGCCGGCCCAGCCCATCAGTTCAAGAGAGCCCATGTTGGCCGAGACAAAGCTCAAACCCGCAATCCAGGCGGTCATTTCGCGACCTGCCATGAAGAACTCTTCGCTGGTATTCGACTTCCCCTTGAGGTAGAAGCCGATCCACACCACCATGGCGAAGTAGATAACGATCACGGCGATGTCAAGCGGACTGAGACGCGCCAGAGGCGACGCAGCAAAGGCTAGCAGAGCCGGCATCTGGCCAAACAAACCGGCCGTGGAGACTGGGAGCGATCCGTACATTGATTCACCTGATCTGGGGCAGTTTCGTCCGAAAAATCTCTGGGACGTTCGCCCTTAGTAAATGGGTTTACTGCAACACCTGTCAAGCGCCAAAAGCCCGAAGCAGCAAAAAAGAATAGTACAACGCCCCGGACAGCCACGGAAAGCTGCGGGCCGGAGGCGCCGATGCAATCCGGGGTTGGGTAAGCGTTTTCTCGACGAAGTGTACCACATCTTCTGCACGATGCAATATGGTCAATCTCACCCTTGAGCGAAGCATGCCGGGGGCCGCCTCAGGCCCCTTCCCGCTGTCGAGCCCACTGACAAACAGTGAGAAGCCCAACACCAGGGGCAAAAGTTCCTGCACACCCATTTCCCGCTTGTCTTCGCGGCATATTCAGCGATACGTTTTGACATGGGCACCTCCACTTCCCTGTGCTGCTCACTCCACTCCCAGACGCTTGCGATTCTCCCGCACGCGCAGCACGTTTCTGCCCCGCATACGCCCGCATTAAGGAGCTTCTTCCATGCCTGCTTCCATTGATTCCGCCCGCACCGCCTTTTCACGCCGCGCCTTCTTCCGCTTTGCCGCGGGTGCTTCCGCGCTGGCCAGCCTTCCGCTGCTCACTGAGCCGGAACTTGCCTTGGCGGAGTTGCCCAAGTTTGCCGACCCCAACATCGGCATCCATATCGACGCAAATGAAAACCCCATGGGCCCTTCCGATGCCGCGCGTCAGGCAATCGCAAACATCATTCCCCGCGGCGGACGCTACCTCTTCAACATGGAAGATGAACTGACCGCAATCTTCGCAAAGCAGGAAGGCCTTGACCCCGCATCCGTGCTCGCCTTCGCAGGCTCCTCTGAGCCGCTGCACTTCACGGTGCTGGCCTTCTCCAGTAAGGACAGGCCGCTGGTCATCGCCGACCCCGGCTATGAGGCGCCGATGTGGGCCGCGCAGGTTTCGGGCGCGCCCGTGCTCAAAGTGCCGCTGGCCGACCCAAAGGGCGCGGCGACGCACGACATCAAAGCCATGCTGGCCGCCTCGACCAATCCCGGCGTCATCTATATCTGCAATCCCAACAACCCCACAGGCACCTGCACCCCGCGCGCCGACATCCAGCACGCCGTGGCCAACGCACCCAAAGACACAGTTCTGCTGATCGACGAGGCCTACATTCATCTTTGTGACACGCCGAGCTCCCTCGACTTCGTCAAGGAAGGCAGGAACGTCATCGTGCTCCGCACATTCTCCAAGCTCTACGGCATGGCTGGCCTGCGCATGGGATTCGCCGTTGGCCGCCCGGATTTACTGGCCAAAATCGCCTCTCTCGGCGGCAACAATTTTCTGCCCATCACCGCCATGGCGGCAGCCAAAGCCAGCCTGCTTGACCCCGCACTCGTCCCCACCCGCAAACAACTCATCGCCGACACACGCCAGCAGACGATCGACTGGCTCCGCGGCCAGGGCTATGCGACCACGCCGTCGGTCAGCAACTGCTTCATGCTTGACGTCAGGCGGCCCGGCAAGGAAGTGCAGACGGCTCTGGCTTCCAGGGAAATGTTTGTCGGCCGCATCTGGCCCGCCTGGCCCAGCAGCCTGCGCATCACCGTGGGCCTGCCGAGCGAAATGATGGCCTTCCGCAAGGCGTTCACTGAGGTGATGAACACCTCGACGGCCGGGCTGACGCCGCCGCCCTTGCCGCGCAGGCTGGCAAATCGTCCTTTCCCCCGTCTGTCGTAGGGCTCCGGCCCTGGACGGAGATCCCCTGCAGTTGGAGGATCTTCCGATCGCTGCTGCGCGGGCTGCCAATCACAGCCCGCCTGGCAAAACGCCCGGCCCTGCCGCCTGCGCAGAAATGTGATCCAAATCACATTCTCAGGTATCAGATAACACATCTCCGCAAACCCTTCGGTGGCACGATTGCGTTGCGAGGTGCAGGGTATGCCGGGCGAAGGCATGGATCGGTGGACCCATCCGGCCGTGATTCTGGTCGCCACGGACCTGAGCGACCTGGACCAGCTCATGGAGTTCGCGCTCAGCGACGCCGCCGAGACTGGCGCGCGTTTGATCCTGCTGCACGTGCTTGCGACAAGCACAGGCATGGCGGTGGACCCATTGGGAATGCCCTTTTACGACCCCGCAGGAGCCCTCGAATTCGCAGCAAAGACTCTGCATCCGTGGTGTACCCTGGCACGCGACCGTGGCATCGCTTGCGATGCCCTCGTGCGCGAGGGCAATGCCGCGCAGCAGATTGCCACCTCGGTGCGGCAGTTCAATGCAGACCGTATCCTTCTTGGAACTCGGAGCCGGGGCAAAGTCAGCAAATTGCTCTTAGGCTCCGTGGCAGAGCAAGTGTTGCGCTCGGTAAACCTCCCGGTCATCACCGTGGGACCCGAGGCTCATCTCCCGGTGGAGAGCAGCGGCCAC
>JAJYBT010000738.1 GCA_021778875.1 Acidobacteriota bacterium
TAAGCTATTGAATCCACTTGCTACGCTGCTAGATTCTCAATCTTAAAACACGGGTTCGATTCCCGTTAGCGCTACCAATCTTTCTCTACTGTCTCTTCCTCAATTCCTTTCAGCACATGTGGAGTACTCTTACGGGTGCGGGTGGGGTGGCGTCCAACCGTCTGCGGCGTTGCTTCGTCTAATGTTCTGAAAGTGTGTCAAAAAACCATGCTGACAATCAGGCGAGATTCTTTTCCGATGCGATTTTCAGGGCAATTTTCCACGTGGGGCGGAGCGGTTTTGCTGGCGCTGGGGGCGGTGCTGGTGCCGGCGTATGCGCAGGCGCAGCAGCCCAAGGAGGCCAAGCCGGGCCTTGTGTTGCGCAAGCCGGCGTCCCCGGTAACGCTGCTGGTGACGGCGCGCGACAAGCACGGCGCTCTGGTTCCTGACCTGACGGCGAGCGAGATGACGCTGACCGAGGACGGCCGCCCGCAGGGGATCCAGAGCTTTACGCGGGAGTCTGCGCTGCCCTTTGAACTGGGGTTGCTGGTGGACACCAGTGCAAGCATGATGCCCGCCATGGAGAGCGAGCGCAAGGCGGCGGACAAGCTGATTGACCAGATGCTGCCGGCCGACCCCGGCTCCGGCAAAAAGGACGAGGCCTTCCTGATCCACTTTGACCGCGAGGTGGAGCTGCTGCGCGACTTTACCAGTTCGCGCGACAAGCTGCACACGGAGGTGGAGGGGATGGGGCCGACGTCGAAGACCCGCGACGAGCGCCAGGGGCCGGAGACGATGGGCGACGATCGCGACAGGCCCATGCAGACGGGCGGCTCGCAGCTGTACGACGCGGTCTTTCTGGCCTGCGATGAGCTGATGAAGTCCAAGGACGGACGTAAGGCGCTGGTGATTTTTTCCGACGGCATTGACCGCGGCAGCAAGGAGAGCATGAACGATGCGATTGACGCCGCCGACCGCTCGGGCGTGACGCTCTACACCGTGTATCTGCGGGGCGACCAGGATCGCGAGAGCCCGCTCTCGAACAGCGGGCATCGCGGCAGCCTTGGCGGCATTTGGCCGGGTGGCGGACGCTATCCCGGAGGCGGGTATCCCGGCGGCGGCGGGCAGCCGGGCGGAGGCGGCAAGATGCCAAAGGCCGACGGCAAGCGCGGGATGGAGCAGATGGCCACGCGCACCGGCGGACGCTACTTTGACACCCGCAAGAAGGAAGACCTGGAGCTGATTTACGGGATGATTGGCGATGAGCTGCACGGCCAGTACGTGCTGACCTACACGCCGGACAAGGCGGACGAAGAGGGCGGCTACCACAAGGTGGCGCTGAAGACCAGCCGCAAGGATGTGACCGTGGTGACGCGCCAGGGATATTACGCGCCGGGCGGCAGCGCGCAGTAGGCGGCGCGAACGCGGGAACTTCCGCCGGAAACAACAAGGGCGCAGCCGAGTGGCCGCGCCCTTGCCGTTGCTACGGTTTGTGGACTACTTGCTGCCGTGCAGGTCGGGTCCTGTCTGCTGCTCCTGCAGGGCTGCCTGCGCCGCCGCCAGCCTGGCGGTGAGGATGCGGAAGGGCGAGCAGGAGACGTAGTTGAGCCCGATCTTGTGGCAGAACTTCACGGACTCCGGATCGCCGCCATGTTCGCCGCAGATGCCCACCTTGAGCGCGGGGCGGGTGTTGCGTCCCTTGGCCGTGGCCATCTTGACGAGCAGTCCCACGCCAGCCTGATCGAGGGTGGCGAAGGGATCCTGCTTGAAGATGCCGTTCTTCAGGTACGACGGCAGGAACTTGTTGATGTCGTCGCGCGAGATGCCGTAGGTGGTCTGGGTCAGATCGTTGGTGCCGAAGCTGAAGAACTCAGCTTCTTCGGCGATCTGGTCGGCGGTGAGGGCGGCGCGCGGCAGCTCGATCATGGTGCCCACCATGTAGTCCACCGTGGTGCCCTTCTCCTTGAAGACCTTCTCGGCGATGCGGCGAATGATGCTGGCCTGATGGCGCATCTCATCGATGGAGCCGATAAGCGGCACCATGATTTCAAGATGCGGCTCGCCGCCGTGGTTCTTTACGTTGACCGCGGCCTCAAAGATGGCGCGGGCCTGCATCTCGGTAATCTCAGGGAATGCGATGCCGAGGCGGCAGCCGCGCAGGCCGAGCATGGGGTTCATCTCATGCAGGTCCTGGACGCGAGCCAGCAGGGTGCGCAGCTCCTTGAGCTTGGGAGAGCGAGGCTTCAGGTCTTCGAGGTGGGCGATTTCCACGAGCAGGTCTTCGCGCTGCGGCAGGAACTCGTGCAGCGGAGGATCGAGCAGGCGGATGGTGACCGGCAGCGACTCCATGGTCTTGAAGAGCCCGACGAAGTCAGCGCGCTGCATGGGCAGCAGCTTCTTCAGGGCCTCGCGGCGGTCGGCTTCGTTGTCGGCCAGGATCATGGCGCGGACGTGCTCGATGCGGCCTTCCGCGAAGAACATGTGCTCGGTGCGGCACAGGCCGATGCCCTCGGCGCCAAAGGCGCGGGCCTGCTTGGCGTCGCGGGGCACGTCGGCGTTGGCGCGCACCTTGAGCTTGCGCAGCGGGTCAGCCCAGCTCATGAACTTGACGAGGTCAGGATCATTGGGCTGCGCCGGGATGGTCTTGAGCTTGCCCTCGATCACGCGGCCGGTGGTGCCGTCGAGCGAGATCCAGTCGCCCTGCTTGAAGACCTTGCCCTTTACGCGCAGCTCGCGGCGCGCTTCGTCCACCTGGCACTCGCCGGCGCCGGCCACGCAGCACTTGCCCATGCCGCGGGTGACGACGGCGGCGTGCGAGGTCATGCCGCCGCGCGAGGTGAGAATGCCGGAAGCC
>JAJYBT010000739.1 GCA_021778875.1 Acidobacteriota bacterium
CCAGCTGATGCAAAAGCAGGCGCCACCCGCCCAGACCGTCCCCCAGGCCATACCCGTGGTCAACCCGGAGACGCTGGCGCAGTTTCGCCAGCTAATGCCGGAGCCGATGGTGCGCGAGATCTATGCAGCGGTCGTCGGAGACCTGCAAAAGCGCGCCTCCGCTCTGGAAGCGGCCATCTCCAGCGGCAATGCGGTCGAGGTCCGCCGGATTGGGCACGCCGTCAAGGGCGGATGCAGCATGGCAGGGGCCGCGCAGGCTGCCCACCTGGGCGCTCTGATTGAGGCGGAAAGTGACCAACTAAATAACTCCCGGTCTCTGCTGCGCGAATTAGCTTCAGCGACCCTTGACCTGCAGCGTATGCTTGAACAAGAATTTTCGGCATAAGTCAGCAAGAGCGTGACTTAAGTGAACCGGTAAGTCGGTGTAGCGCCCGTTCAGCCGCTTCTTTTCCTCGCGCCGCCGCGTACCTTTAGACGAATGGAGGCGAACCTCTCCCGTGGACCAACCCATACGCATTGTGCTGGCAGACGATCATCCTGTGGTACGCATCGGCGTGCGCAACATGCTTACGCTCCAGGATGGTTTTTCCGTGGTGGGTGAAGCCGATGACGGCGACAGCGCCATCACGCAGACCTTGGACCTGCTGCCCGACATCCTGCTGCTCGATGTACAGATGCCGCGCCTGCCCGGTCTTGAGGCGATGCGCGCCATCATGAAGGGCTCGCCCACAGTAAAGATTCTACTGCTGACCTCGACCATCTCGACGCAGCAGATTATTGAAGCACTCCACATTGGCGCGCGCGGCATTGTTATGAAAGACGCGCTGGCGAATCATCTGAAGGCGGCCATCCAGGTGGTGTGCTCCGGGGATTACTGGATTGGCGGCAAGCGCGTCGTCAACCTCATGTCGGCACTGCACGACCTGATGCAGCAGGCCGCGCCGAAGAACCGCAATACCTACGGCCTGACACACCGCGAACTGGAAGTGGTCGGGTGCATCGTGGAAGGATGCAGCAACCGCGATATCGCCAAGCAGTTCAGCCTGAGTGAAGAGACGGTCAAACGGCATCTCTCCAACATCTTCGACAAGACCGGCGTCTCCACGCGGCTGGAACTGGCTCTGTTCGCCATCGCGCATCACCTTGTAACGCCCGCTTAACCGGCGCGCCGCAACCGAAGCCGCCGTATCTGCATCTCTAACTCGGTACGCTGCCGGGCATTGCTGTGGCTGCATGCTGCTGGTTTCTGCGCGGCAGATGGCCGCCACGCAGAAACGCAGGTCTGCCGCCAGCCAATCGACGGAAGCCACAAGGAACACGAACCATGAAGATTGCATTTCTCGGCTTGGGCAAGATGGGCTCTCCCATGGCACGGCGGCTGCTCGCCGCTGGGCATGATGTAACGGTCTGGAACCGTTCGCGGGAACGCACGGATGCGCTGGCTGCCTACGGGGCATCGGTAGCCGCCACGCCAGCGGACGCGGTGCGCGAGGCGGAGGCGGTTCTCAGCATGCTCTTCGACGATTCGGCGCACGAAGAGGTCTTCTTCGGCTCCGGCGGTGTGCTGGACGCGCTCCGCCCCGGCACACTGCATATTGCACTCAGCACCATCAGCGTCGCGCTCAGCGAACGCCTTGCCACCGAACACGCCCGCCGCCATCAGCCGTTTGTGGCCGCGCCCGTATTTGGCCGCCCCAATGTGGCCGAGGACGGCCGCCTGTGGATCGTGGTGGCAGGAGAGGACGCCGCGGTTGAACGGGCCCGCCCGTTGCTGGAGCCGCTTTCGCGCGGCATCTCCGTGGTGGGCAATGAGCCGCGCCAGGCGCATGCTCTGAAACTCGGCGGCAACTTCCTCATTAGCGCCATGATCCACTCGCTGGGCGAGGCGTTTGTTTACTCTGAGTCGCAGGGCATTGCGCCTGAAGCGTTTCTGGAGGCGGTCAACAGCGCTCTCTTCCAGTCGCCGTTTTATGCGGCCTATGGCAAGGTGATGCTGCATCCGCCGGAGCAGCCGGGCGCGACCATCGAACTGGGGGCGAAGGATCTGCGCCTGCTGCGCGAAGCGGCTGCAAGCCGCAACACCCACCTGAGCCTGGCAGACAATCTGGCAGAGGTCTTTGCGGCGGCGCAGCAGGCAGGGCTGGGCCAGGAGGACTGGGCCGTCGGCCAGTACCGCATGGCGCAGAAGCGGGCCTCCGCCCGATAGATGCAGATCGCTCGCAGTGGATGCAGTGTGGCTGGGGTCACGCGCATCTGGGCAAAGGTTGGTTAGGATAGGTCCATGGGTCTTCAAGGAAAGCTCGTGTTTATCACCGGGGCCAGCTCAGGCATTGGAGCGGCCACTGCCCTGTCCTTTGCGGCGGAAGGGGCTCGCCTGCTTCTGGCTGCACGCCGCGTGGCCAAGCTCACCCAGGTGGCAGACAAGGCCATGGAGCGCGGCGCCGCGGCCGTTCACTCCATCCAGCTCGACGTGCGGGATCACCGCGCAGTGCAACAGGCAATCGATGACCTGCCCGAAGAGTGGGCGGCGATTGACATCCTGGTGAACAATGCGGGGCTGAGCCGGGGTCTCGAAAAGCTCTATGTCGGCAATATCAACGACTGGGAAGAGATGATCGACACCAACATCAAGGGCCTGCTTTACGTGACGCGCGCCGTCGTGCCGGGAATGGTGGTTCGCGGCCACGGTCACGTCATTAATCTGGGCTCAACCGCCGGCGATATCACCTATCCCAACGGCGCCGTCTACTGCGGCACCAAGGCCGCCGAGCGCGCCATCAACGATGGCCTGCGCCAGGATCTGCTGGGCACGCCCGTGCGAGTGACA
>JAJYBT010000740.1 GCA_021778875.1 Acidobacteriota bacterium
CACCAGCAGAAAATAGGCGTAGAAGTCCAGCCGCCGCTGCGCCACAATGCCCGGCTCCAGCGTGCGCAGCGTGCCCGCCGCCGCGTTCCTCGGATTCACCGCCGGGGGCAGCCCCTGCTGCTCGCGCTCCTCGTTCAGCCGCGCAAAGGCCGCGGCAGACATCACCGCCTCGCCGCGCACCTCAAACGTCGGCGGCATGCCGGCCTTCTTCAGCTGCTCGGCCGTGATACTCAACGGCACGCTGCGAATGGTGCGGATGTTGCTTGTTACGTCCTCGCCCGTCTGCCCGTCGCCGCGCGTAATGCCCATGGCCAGCCGCGCCCCGCCATGCGCCGCCACCTCGTAGCGCAGCGCAACGCTCAGCCCGTCCAGCTTCAGCTCGGCCATGTAGGCCACCGGCAGGCCGCCCGCCAGCTCGCGCACGCGCCTGTCCCAGTCCGCCAGCTCCTCCGGCGAGTAGGCATTATCCAGGCTCAGCATGGGCCGCGAGTGCTGCGCCTTGGCGAATCCCGCCGCCGGCTTGCCGCCCACACGCTGTGTCGGCGAGTCCGGCGTCACCAGCTCCGGATATTGCGCCTCCAGCGCCTTCAGCTCGTTCATCCTCGCGTCATAGGCCGCGTCGCTGATCTCCGGCGCATCCAGTACGTAGTACAGGTGCTCATGCCGCTGCAGCTCCGCGCGCAGTTCCTCCGCGCGTTGTGCCGCGTGGCTTAGTTTGCTTCGTGCATCCATGGGGTGGATTATAGGGCGCGAAGGTTGGTATGGTGGGCAGTACGCCATGGAGCCCATCACGCATTTCCTCACCGGGGCCTGCATCGGACGCGCAGGCCTGAACCGCAAGACGGCCTACGCCACGCTGGCAGCCACACTCGCAGCAGAGGCCGCCGACCTCGACGTTCTCTGGCGCTTCTCCGGGCCTGTCGAAGGGCTCAAGCACCATCGCGGCATCACCCACACCTTTGTCGGAGCGCCTGCCGTGGCCGCCGTCGTCGTAGGCGCTGTATGGCTGCTTTATCGCTGGCATCAGCACCGGCATAAGTCCCGCGCGGCAGCTCCCGCGGTGGAGGCCGGCGCCCCCGCGCCGCCGCTTCCGCAGCCGGTTCGCTGGGGATGGCTCTACCTCACCGCGCTCATCGCCGCCCTTAGCCACATCCTGCTCGACTGGACCAACAACTACGGCGTCCGGCCATTCTTCCCCTTCAATCCGCGATGGTACGCGGGCAGCATCGTCTTTATCGCCGAGCCCATTCTGTGGCTGCTCCTGGGACTGGCGCTTATCGTGCCCGGGCTGCTGGGCCTGGCCGACCGCGAGATCGGCGCACGCCGCTCGCCGTTCCGCGGACGTACCTGGGCCATCTTTGCCCTCTGCGGCATGGTGGCGCTCTGGTGCTGGCGCTGGGCAGAGAAGAGCCAGGCACAGGCCATGCTCCAGAACGTGCAGGTGGCCTCCGCTCCCGTGCGGCGTCTCGCGCTGGAGCCGTACCCCGTGAATCCCTGGCGCTGGCACGCCATCCTGGAGACGGACAGCTTCTACCAGACCGCCGAAGTCAATACCAACACCGGCTCCATTGACAGCGACCCGCAATCCGACGTGATCTACAAGCCCACCGATACGCCCGCCGTAGAGGCCGCCAAGCGCACGCTGCTCGGCCACGTCTATCTCGACTGGGGACGCTGGGCCATGGTGCGCGACGTCGGCCAGGAGCCCATGGACGGCATGGAGCCGCCCAGGCTTCCGCCCGGCCGTACCTGGACAACCGTCCTGTTCAGCGACCTGCGCTTCGCATACACCTTCCGTGCCGCGGGGCAGGGGTCCCGCCCGTCGCCGCTCGGGGGCTGGGTCTACATTGTGGACGGCCGCGAGGAAGCCGGAGAGGGAATGGGCGGCCACGCGCAACGCTAGTTGGCTTGCCTGCGATGAAAATTTTTGTTCACCCCGCAAAGACTCACGGGTTGACCCATCGGCGTACGCCCCTCAGAATGGGTATATCGCTTCCTCGCCCAACGGAGCTTCCGCCGTGGGGAAAATGACATCTGAGGTGTTCATGCCAGCTTATCTCCTGTTCGTTGCTGCCGTCTTAAGCCGTCTCGTGCCTCATCCGGATTGGCTGAACTTTACCGCCGTCGGCGGTGCGCTGCTTTACTTTGGCGCGCGGCGCTCCTGGCGCGAGATGCTGGCCCCGCTGGCCGCGCTCATGGCCACGGACTACTTCCTCACCGTCTTCACCTACCACTACGCCTTTGCCTGGACGGCCTACGTCACCACCTGGGGCTGGTATCTGGCGGCCATGGTGCTGGGGCACATCCTGCTCCACAGCCGCACCACGCTGCTGCGTGTAGGCGCGGGCGTGGTCCTCGGACCCACGTCGTTCTTCGTCGTGTCCAACTATGCCGTCTGGGCCGGCAGCCAGATGTATCCCCGCACGCTGGGCGGCCTTGCCACCTGCTATGCGGCGGCGGTGCCCTTCTATCGCAACGACCTTATCTCCACCGCGATCGTGGCCGGACTGGCCTTCGGCGTGCCGGTGCTGGTTCGCCGCCTGCAGGCCGCGCATGTTCCCGCGGCTCTTGCCCACAAGTAAAGCATGCGCCGGGCTGGTCACCACCAGCCCGCGTCGCTCTCGCGGCTCCCTCAAAACTTCAGCATCTGCCAGCCCAGCCTTGGTCTGGAGTGTGTTTTCTCAGGCCGTGCTTTCTTTGGACTGGCGTCTCTTCAGCCACCATCCCGCCACTCCCAGCACCACCAGTCCGCTCACCAGGATGAGCGCCGTCAGCGCGTGATGCGCGACAATATCCACCGCGCGCGGGCCCAGCT